>JAFZZD010000772.1 GCA_017615955.1 Victivallales bacterium | reverse complement strand
TAAAGCCCCAGGTAATCCCATGCGGGGTGGCCAACCTGTGTGGCTGTCCAACAGCCAAAACATACTAGTTGGCCAACTTGAGTGAGCGCCGCTTCGGCGCTCACATTGGATGTTTTGAAATTGCCACTATTGAATGCTTCTTATTGCGGCGGAATTGGCGTGCGCGTCAAGGCCTTCGCTTAGCGCCAGCGTATGTATGTATGGCAATTCCCTAAGCAGGGCATCCTTGTCATACTTGATTATGCTGGAACGGCGGAAGAATGTGTCAGTTGAAAGCCCGTTGAAGAAATGCGCCGTGCCGCTGGTGGGCAGCACATGGCTTGGACCTGCCACATAGTCGCCCACGGGTTCTGGCGTCCATGAGCCAAGGAAGATTGCGCCAGCGGCTCTGATGCCCTTGGCTACTTCCTCTGGATTCTCTGTCTGCACTTCCACGTGCTCTGGAGCGTAGTCGCTGCACAGCGAATATGCCTCGCAGATGTCGCTGGCTCCCACAAGATACACGCCATTCTGCAGCACCTTTGCCACACATTCGCTGCGGGACAGTTTTGCCCTTTGGATTTCTATCTGCTCCGCGACCTTGTCAATCAGCGCATCGTCCGTGGTCACCAGCACGGCCTGCTCCAGGCCAGAGCCATGCTCTGCCTGGGACAGCAGGTCCGCCGCCACAAAGGCGGGATTTGCCGTCTTGTCCGCAATGATCATTATTTCGGAGGGACCTGCCACCATGTCGATGGCGACCTGCCCGTACAGCAGCCTCTTTGCCGCAGCCACGTATGCGTTGCCTGGGCCGACGATCTTATCTACTTTTGGGACAGTCTCCGTGCCGAAGGCCAGCGCCGCCACGCCATAGACGCCGCCTAGCCTGAATATGCGCTCCGCGCCGCAGGTGTGCGCCGCATGGATCAGCGCTGGATTCACGTATCTGTCCTTGGAAGGCGGTGTGGTCACATAGATGTGCTTCACGCCAGAGGCGGAGGCCATTTCCACAGTGTGCACTGCCGTTGAAACTAGGGGTGCCGTCCCGCCTGGCACGTAGCAACCCACTGAATCAAGTGGAGTGAACTTCTCGCCCAGCGTGACGCCTGGTCTTGGATTGTAGGTCCAGTCCTGGGGAATGCGCTGCTGCGTGAAACTCTTCACATTCTCGATTGCCTTTGACATCGCTGTCAGAAGTTCTGGATTCACGGCTGACTTTGCCGCAGCGATCTCGGCGCTTGGAATCTCCATTTGCTGTTTGGTCATTTCAGCATGGTCGAATTGCAGCGCAAAGCGGACAAGGGCCTCGTCGCCCTCGTTCTTCACTGCCTCAATTATGGGGAAAATCCTGTCCTCAAGTTCCCTGTTGAAACTCTTGCGTGAAGACTTGAATGTCTTGATTTGCTCCTGGTAGTCAGGTGCGTTTCTGCGTATGATTTTCATAATGCCTGTATTGGTTGTTAGTGATGGTGGTGATGCCCGCAGCCACAGTCGCAGTCATCGTCGTCGCTGTCGATGTGGAAGATGTCGCTTCTTGGCGCCAGGTCAATGGCATTGTCCAGTTTGACCAGGCAGAAGTACTCCGCATCCCTCAGCAACGGCGTGCCGTCACTGGGCAGTATCTGGTTGGATGCCGTGCCTGGTATCATGAATGAAAAGCCCTTTTCATCCACCACGCTGACGCGCCCTCGCTCCACGTTGGCGCGCCCTCGCAGGCACTGAAGCTGCACCTTGCCCGATGCCTCGTCCAGTACCTTTACAAACACCACACACAGCTTTCTGCCTTCCAGTTTCTCTGGAGGTATGTTCATTTTTGCCTGTCTCCTGTGTTGCCTTGGGTAAAAATCTCCTAAATATAGCCGTTTTTCTCAATATGCCTATTGCAAACAGCTAATTTTTACTGGGACCTATGCGACTAATGAGAAGAGGCATTAGTCCCATCAGTCCCATCGGTCTCATTAGTCCCATTTTAGTTTGCAAAGTGTATTTGCGGCAATACATTATCCTCCAATCTTGAGGATTTGTTCCAAATCTTATTTTTAAGGAGAATGTTACATGACAAGGTTGATTTCAGAGTACACCACTCAGGTCACCGACCTGATGAAGACCATTGCAAAGGAAGAGGAGGCGAATATCCTGAAGGCGGCGGACTTGCTGTCGGACAAGGTGAATGAAGGGCGCCTGATCAACATATTCGGCGCAGGCGGGCATTCCGCAATCGCGGCGATGGAGATTTTCTGGCGCGCAGGCGGCATAGCGCAGGTCAATGGCATGTTCCCCGTGGGCACGAACATCATTACAGCTGGCCCCACCACGGCAAAGGTCCAGGGCCTTGCTCCCTACATCCTGAATTTCTATGACGTGTACAAGGACGATGTGCTGATTCTGGTGAACTTCTACGGCCTCAACATCATAGGCGTGGATGTGGCAATAGAGGCGCAGAAGCGCGGCGTCAAGCTCATCACAGTCAATGCACATAAATTCGCCAAGAAGGTGCCGAAGAACTTCATCTGGAGGCATTCCAGCAAGAAGAACATCAATGACTTCGCGGACATCGCCGTCGATAATCACGTGCCATATCCGGATGCAATCCTTCGCGAAGAGGGCATTGAGGAGGAATTCGCGCCGACTGCGACCACGCTGACCTGCTTTACCCTGAACCTGATCATGGCGGAGACAATCAAGGCAATCAAGGACAAGGGCGGCCATCCGGACATCTGGGTCAGCAACAACATCCCAGGATGCGACGAGCATAACAAGCCCATCCATGACCGCTATCGCAAGAGGATACATCACCTTTATCCAGTCTGGTAGGCAATTATGAAGGACGCCATTGATTTCGCGCGGCAGGATTTGGAACGCTGCTTAGAAGGCTACCCTAACGCACCAAGGGTGGAATTTTCCATTGCGCCTGAATTGGGCGATCAGGAATACACTGTGGAGGGGGACAGCGGTGGCTACCGTATTGCAGGTGGCAGCCCTGTTGGCGCGATGTATGGCGCGTATGCCCTGCTTGCGCGTCTGGGATTCCGATGGTTCAGCCCCGATGAATGGGACGAGGAACGCCCAGAAACGCTGTACCTGCCCGTATTGCACCTGCGCGAAAAGCCGGCGTTTTCCCTGCGCGGATTCTTTGGCGTGGAAAAGAGGGACACGGAGCAGTTCATCCGCTGGATGATACGCAACAGAATGAATTTCTGGACTGCTTCCACTGGCTAC
This sequence comes from Victivallales bacterium, assembly GCA_017615955.1. The sequence continues at coordinate 1,598 of JAFZZD010000772.1, read as the reverse complement.
AAGGAGCTGTGCTTGCAGTGTGGCTTTGCCTTGCGGAACAATCCGCCAGGAGGCACACACAGGGTTTGCTCGGACTTCCTGCCGCCTGAAAAGTATTTTGCATCCCATCCCGAATGGTATGCGCTGATTGACGGGCAGCGCCGCGCGAACCAGCCAGCAGACAATGTGTCCGATAACATCTGCTTCTCCAATGACGAGGCTTGCCATGAACTGGCCTTGAACCTGGCCGAGGCACTTGAGCATGGCGCACTTTCCGCTGCGAACACCCTTGTATTGTGCCCATTTGACAATGGAGTGTGGTGCCAATGCGAGAACTGCGCCAGGCTTGGCAACAAAACAAGCCAGTTCATGCATCTGCTGTATATTTGCCAGAAGGTAATCAAGGAGCGCGTGTCCAGAAAGGTGACTCTCATCACCTCCGCATATCATGAGATGCTTCCCATTCCTTCGGAGCCGCTTCCTGATGACTTTGACTATGACAGCGTGCTGGTGGAATACTTCCCAATTGAGCGCTGCTACGCCCATGACTTCAATGACGCAAACTGCCTTGCCAACAGCGCACTGAATGCAAGGCTTCAGGCTTGGACCCAAAATACGAGCTTCAAGGTCATTCTCTGTGAATACTACAATGTATCTACCTTCGCGTCAATGGCGTTTCCATTGGCGGATGGCATGGCGAGGGACATTCCGTACTACAAGTCCTGCGGCATAGACGCAATCAACTATATGCACGTGAGCACCGCGCTTTGGGGCGAACTGGCGTTCAACAACTGGACATTCGCCCAGAAGCTGTGGAATGCGGATGCCGACACCAGCGATTTCTTTGAAATGAGGTATCATGCCTCGGCTATGATTATGCGCCGTTTCTATGACATCCTGGCGCAGGCTACACGAAATTGCAAGTTGCTGAAGCACTACCAGGCAACGGAAATTGCCGAAGATGGGCGTCTGGTCATCTTCTGTTTCTGGAGACGACTGGCTGATTTGGCTAAGCAGGGACCCTTCTTCCCCAATTCCCATTTCAGCTATGACAAGGATGTGGACGGGCTTCCAAGTCTGCTTACGACTTTGCGCCTGCTGGAGGACGCGAAGGCATGCCTTAAGGAGGCTCTTGCGAGATGCAATGACGAAGTCGTGCAGCCTCGCCTGTATATGGACATGTGCCGTTTCAGCTACACTTATGACATTATACACTTTATTGAGGCACTGGCACGCCTGCGCCTCAATGAGGACAATGCGGAATTGGCGCAAAAGGCCGCGTTGGATCTGAACAAGTATGGAGAACGCCTGCGTCAGGAAAAGTCCATGCAGGCGAATATACGCGCCGATGGTGCACCTAACTTGTGGATGTACATGAACGGGCTGACTTCCACACAGTGCCAGGATGCATACGCCGCCCTGATGAAAAAATACAATCTGCCAACCGCACCCTGGGAGCCAGGCGAACTACGCAAAGTGGTTCAGGGATAAAGGTAGTGGCGACGGCGTCCCCGCCGTCGAAAAACAGTTAATGGCGACGGCGCTTCCCTGTCGTAGCGCGGGGCTTCATGTATCTGGGCGGGGCTTCCTATCGTAGCGCGGGGCTTCAGCCCCGCGTC
>JAFZZD010000771.1 GCA_017615955.1 Victivallales bacterium | reverse complement strand
TGCCTTTAAGTCCTCTTTGTTGAGTTTGGCCGGAAGGCCAGAGCCTTCGTTGATGACTGTGTCCGCCAGGCGTCGTTTTGCGTTTTGCAGTTGCATTACGCGTTCCTCGATGGTGTCCTTTGTGACCAGCCTGTAGGCGAAAACAGGGCAGGTCTGGCCGATGCGGTATGCACGGTCTATTGCCTGTGCCTCGGCGGCTGGATTCCACCATGGATCCACCAGGTACACATATTCCGCAGCCGTTAGGTTGAGACCAACGCCGCCAGCCTTCAGCGAAATCAGGAACACCTTTTTCTCTGCGTCACTGCTGAATGAGGCCACCAGCTGCGCCCTGTCCTTTGTCTCCCCGTCAAGGTAGCAGTATCCCATGTCCAGTTTTTCCAGACGCGTCCTGATGATCTTCAGGAAGGACGTGAACTGGGAGAATACCAGCGCCTTGTGCCCCTCGGCGACCACTGCTTCCAGATTGTCCAGCAGCAGTTCCAGCTTTGCGGAATTTGCGTTTGACTTGGCTGGGTTAAGCAGGCCAGGATGACAGGCCGCCTGGCGCAGACGGGTGAGCGCCGCCAGCACCTGCATGTCCTGGGGCTTGTTCCCCTCATCGCCGAACAGTTCCTTCTGGTAGTATGCCAGCAACTGGTCATACTGCGCCTTTTCCTCGTCTTCCATATTGCAGAACAGCAGTTGCTCCGTCTTTGGCGGCAGGTCCTTTGCTACCTCCTGCTTGGTGCGGCGAAGAATGAAGGGCTTAACACCATTACGCAATGCCTCAAGAGATGCTTGGGACTTTTTCAGGAAGGCGGAGATATTGAACATGCCTGGATTCAGAAAATCCAGTTGGCTGAAAAGTTCTGCCAGGCTGTTTTCAATTGGCGTGCCAGTCATGGCGATTCTATGGTGCGCCTTGATGCAGCGTGCCGCCTGTGCGCTGGAACTGTCGTGGTTCTTTATGTTCTGTGATTCATCCAGAATGCAGTATTCAAAGTCGATGCCGCCCATTTTAGCGGCGTCATGGCGCAATGTGCCGTATGTGGTGAAAACGATGTCGTATTTGTTGAATAGTTCCTGGCTAATTCTTCGGCCTGCGCCATGATGCACAAGGGATTTCATCTGGGGCGCGAATTTCCTGCATTCCTCCTGCCAGTTGAATATCAGGGAAAAGGGCAGTACCACCAGGGAAGGCAGGTGATGGGGGCGAAGGCGCACATCCTCCAGCAGAGCAAGGACCTGCACGGTCTTGCCCAGGCCCATATCGTCCGCCAGACAGGCACCCAGATGTGCCTTCTGCATTGCCATGAGCCAGCCCAGGCCCACCTCTTGGTATTGACGCAAAGTGGCATTGAATGAGGCAGGTGCCTTAGCAGGCGCTGGCGTCTCAACTGCCTCCAGTTCTGCCAGAGCACTGCGCATTTCCTGGCTTGCCTCGGCCAGACGCTGGTCCAGCAAGGCGTTCACTATGGTTGCCTGCTGAATCCTGAAGCGCAGCTTTTCGCTATGGACCTCGCCCAGCTGCGTCAGTGCCGTGAAATTGAGGAGCCATTCTTCAGGCAGAATGCCGTATGTGCCATCGTCAAGAACAACCGTATTGCCTCCGTTCTTGCAGGCGGACAGCAATTCTGGCACGGGTATTTCCTTGCCGTCGAAGGATATGCCAGATGACATCTCGAACCAGTCCAGCCCCGAACTGACGGAGGGCATTTTCACCGTGGGCTTTGTGTATGATTTGCCCTGGGCATTGACCTTCCAGCCTTCCATGACCAGGGTTCTCACCGCATTGTCCAGCTGTGCCGGCTCCAGTTTCCAGCCGATTTCCTCTTTGGCGGGGTTCTTGTTGAATCTGAAGCCAAGTTGGTTCAGACGTGTTCTGAGACGGTTTTCCTCCAACGCATCCCGCAAAATCACAGTAGTTCCACGTGTGATGCGCATTTCTGGCATGTCGGATACATTGTCTTCTATGGTGAAGTTGCCGTATGCGAAGGACACCTCGCAGTGCAGCATTTCCTTGTCACCCAGCAGGTATTTTGCGGTGCGCACGTACAACTGTCCAGTTGGCAATGCCTGCAATTGCGTCAACTGCTGCCCGCCTGGTGCGTCTTGTATCGGTAAGTCAGTGGCGCTGGTGAGATTGAATGTGAAGCGTTCCGCCTCGGACACATCCATTTCCAGCGAGTGTCGCCCCGTGAAAGGTCCCAGAAGGCATGCTCCACCCAGCAAATCCGCCTGGATGAGCTGGTTTTCGCTAATTACGAAGGCGGCCTTTCGTGGAAGCGGCGGATTCCATGGTGGCTGGAAAATGTGGGATATGGTGCTGAATGACAATGCTGTGTCGCCTTGTACCAGATATGGAATCACTTCAAATTTCCCGCTGGGCAGCAATTGCGAGGCGATTTTCAGCACGGCCTTTTGTGGCGAGAATGACATGCGCCGCATTTTGCGGGCACCATTTTCAGTGATGACCGCCCGCAGTGCGCCATTGGCGGCGGCTATGCCGAAGTGCTCCAGATATGCGGTGGGCAGATCGAAGCCAAAGGAGCTGGCGCGTGACGCGATTTTCAGCAGGAGCGCAAAGAGTTTTGCATCGTCAGTCGTAGGGGCAAGTGTGCTTTCGTCCAGATATAGCTGCTTTGGCTGCTTGTCGCCTTCGCCTGTGTTGCGCCACCAGGTCTCTATCCTGATTGTGGGTGACTGTGTTTCCCTTGGATTGCATTGGTCCAGCCGTATCACATACAGAATCTCCTGCTTGAGTGAAGCGTCGCTTTTCTTCTCCACCTGCATTCGCAGAAATCTTTGCAGGGCAGGGGACTGGGGCAGGACAGTCCTTTC
>JAFZZD010000770.1 GCA_017615955.1 Victivallales bacterium | reverse complement strand
TGGGCGCCGCTTCGGCGCCCACATGGACGCCTCATGCGTATGGAATGACCAATTCCACCAAGAAGTTTTGTCGAAATTGTCATTGCAGATTGCATTGGCAAATATTCTTGTTAAATTCCGCTTGCTTTTGTTTGTCGCCCATACCTAAATACCAACACCAACCAGGAAATCATCAATGGACATCTACGTTTTAGACCAGGAAGTGCTTGACGAACAAGTTTTAAATGATGGCGATATTTTGTACGTTTCCAGCGGAGGCACTGTCAATGGCACTGTAGCCAATGCCAATGGCTCCATGGTCGTGAGCAAGGGCGCCTTCGCCAACAGCACCACTGTGGAAGGCGGGCGGATGGAGTTGTACGGAATTGCCAACGTAACCACCTTGAACAGCGGCAATATCTATGTGGCGGGACCGTATGGGGGAATGAACGACGTCACAGTGAATGGCGGCTTCCTGGAATTCTGGAACTTCAACACAAGAATAGCCAGCAACGTCACACTGAACAATGGCAGCATATCCATGGACGCCGGTACGGTGAAGGACGCCACCATGAATGGCGGCAGCATGGTTATGGATCGCTATGGCAGTGCCTTGAATGTCGTAGTGAATGACGGAATCCTGCGGTTGTCTGCTGGCGGCCTGGCATCCCAAACCACCTTGAGTTCCGGGAGTTTGACCATGGGGGCTGAATGCATTGCATTCGACACGGTGATAGACGGAGGCATTATGGCTGTTAACACAAGTGCCCGTGCCTATAGAACCACGCTGAACAACGGCAGCATGAATGTGTATGATAGCGCAGTCAGCACCACAATCAACAGCGGCTTAATGACCGTGGATTATGGCGGCATCGCCAACAGCGCCACTTTGAACAGCGGCACAATTCGTGTGCACAGCAGGGGCTTGGTGAGCAATGCCACGGTTAATGGCGGCTCCCTGGAATTGCAGGGTTCAGGTTCCAATGGAAGCACCATACTTGGTAAAAAAATCACGAATAAAAGTGGCACCTTGATTGTGTTTTCCGGCGCAGTGGCGGAAAACACCACTGTCAGTGGCGGCCAAATGTACTTGCGGTCCAATGGCTATGCAAACAGCACTACCCTGGATGGCAGTGGCGTTCTTTATGTGTCATCCACGGGCGTGGCAAGCAACACCCTCTTGAACAGTGGTTCCTTGCATCTGGATAATGGACTGGCAGTCAGCACCACTATGAACAGTGGCATTGTCAAGTTGTATAGCGGCGGCACCGCCAGCGACACCATAATGAACGGCGGCGATATGCAAATCTCCTCGGGCTGCACCGCCATCGCCACCACCATGATTGGCGGCGAAATGAATGTGTCTGAAGGCGGCATAGCCAGTGACACCACCATTAGCGGCGGCGAAATGAACGTGTCGGAAGGCGGCATAGCCAGTGACACCACCATAAGCGGCGGCAACATGAACGTGTCGGAAGGCGGCATCGCCAATGACACCACCATTGAGGGCGACGGCAGCATGTCTGTCAAAAATGGCGGCATTGCAAATGACACAATCATGAACAATGGCACGTTATATGTATTCAGTGGCGGCACGGCAAACGGCACCACAATGATCAGCGGCACGTTTATCTTGTCCAGCGGCGGCGTGGCTAATGATACCATAATGATCAAAGGCTACCAGTTTTTACGGGAAGGCGCCATTGCAAACGGCACTTTGGCGAGCGGTGGAGATATCTATCTGGAAAGCACTGCCATTCTGAATGACGCCACGGTGTTTGACAGCGGAAACATCTCTCTTTCCAGCGGCGCTGTGGCCAACAACGCCACGATAAGCAGCGGCTACATTTATGTGTACAGTGGCGCAGAGGCAAACAGCACCACTGTGCTAGGCGGTGTTTTGCAAGTTTATGGAACTGCCACCAGCACTGTTGTGAGCGGACTTGGACGGGTGAACGCATATAATTGCGGCGTCATGGACCAGACCACGATGAACGGCGGCGTGATGAACATGTCCAGTGGAACTATCGCCAACAATACTACTATAAGCGGCGGAAATATGGCAGTCAGCAATGGTGCCATTGCCAACAGCACCATTGTGACCGGCAGCGGCACTGCAAGCATCTTGGCTGGCGGCGTTGCGAATGAGACCACCATGAGCGGCGGTCGCGTGCATTTGTACGGCGTTGCCAACAGCACCACAATCAGCAGCGGTGTCATGGTCGCAAGCAACGGCGGCGTTGCGAACGACACCACCATGAGCGGCGGCTGGTTCTTTATGAGTTCAGGCGCCTCTGCCAGCAGCACCATCATCAGCAGTGGCTCCATGATTATACTGGGAGGCCAGGCTGACTTCACCACCATTTTTAGCAATGGCTCCATGCTCGTCAGCAATGGCGGCGTGGCCAACAGCATCACCATGAACCGCGGTTTCCTGTACGTGTCCAGCGGCGGCACTGTAAATGACGCCACTGTGAGCGGTGGCCGCATGGAGGTGAACTTCGGCGGCCTTGCAAACAACATCACACTGACTGGCAGCGGAAGTATGACGGTATTCAACACCGAAGTTAATGACGTGACTTTGGACGGAGAAACAGTTGCTGCGCATTTGAAATTCGAAGGGGGCGTGGCAAACAGGTTTACGGTTAACAAGGGCTTCTTGTATGTGTCCAGTGGCTTCCTGGCCAACAGCACCACTGTCAACGGCAGCGGGGAATTAACGGTGTATTCTGCTGGTTCAGCGAACGAAACCATAGTGAACAACGCTTCAATGACGGTTTATGGCGTGGCCAGCAACACCACGATGAATGGTGGCAACCTCTATTTGCATAACGGCGCCGTGGCGAACGGAACGGAGATCAACAGCGGTGCCTGGATGTGGGTGGAAAGCGGCGTGACTGCCAGCGGCGCCACGGTGAACAGCGGCAACATCAGAGTTGTGGCAGGCGGCGTTGCGAATGACGTGACGCTGAACAGCGGGTACTTGAATGTGTCAGGCGGCGCTGAAGCCAACGATGTCAGCGTCGTCAATGGCGCCTTGAGTATATCTGGCAGCGGCGCGACTGTCAGCAGCGCCACGGTGACTGGCTCTGTGGGCGAAATTGCCGTGGCTGAAGGCGCGGTTGCCAATGCCACAGTTCTGAACAGCGGCAATATGTATGTGTTTAGCGGTGGCGCAATGAACGAAACCACCGTGAATGGCGGCAGCGCCAATGTCTGGGGCATTGCCAGCAGCATCATAGTATCCAGCGGCAATATGAATGTCTCGGAAGGCGGCGTTGCCAACAGCGCCATCGTGAGAGGCGGCAATGTCAGTGCATGGGGCACCTTGAACAATGCAGTGCTTTCCGGCGGAAACGTGGCTGTCAACGATGGCGGCGTTGCCAACAATGCGGTGTTTTACGGCGGTGACATGTCTGTCAACGATGGCGGTGTTGCCGCCAACGCGGCGATTCACAGCGGTAACATGGCCGTCAACTATGGCGGCGTGGTCAATAGTGCGGTCGTTGACATCAATGGCAGCATGTCAATCAACAACAGCGGCATTGCCAGCGACACCGTCATTGATGACAGCGGCTGTGTCTTGGTTTCCAGCGGCGGCCTTGCCAGTGGAACCACCATGTATAACGGCACCATGGAACTCAATGGCGGCGCGGGCAACAGCACCACCATGTACGGCGGGCATGTTTCCGTGTGCTCCAACGGCGAGGTCAATAATACCCTGATGGCCTCAATCAGCGCCTTCCTTGAAGTGAAAAGCACGGGTGTTGCCAACAACAATTCCCTGAACTACGGTGGTATTGATGTGCAGAACGGCGGTGTCGTGAATGGCACTACCATATCTGCAGGCTCCATGTTTGTGGAGAGCGGCGGCACTGCCAATTCAACCACAATGACGATGTATGACGCAGTCATGTATGTCTATAATGGCGGCACTGTCAACAGCACCAATTTGAATCTTGGCACAATATGGCTTTCCAGTGGCGGCATTGTCAACAGCACCACCGCAGTTGGCGGCGAACTGCATGTGGAGGGCGTTGCCAATGATGCCAGGATGAGCGGCGGCTCCATGCTGCTTTACGAAGGCGGGCAGGCAAGCGGCATCTATATGTCAGGCAGCGGAAGAGTCTATGTTTATAGTGATGGCGAAATCAATACCGTCACCATGGACGCGGGACATTTGTATGTGTACGGCGGTCAGGCGAACAGCATAACTCTGAATCACGGAGATATTGACGTGTTCAGCGGCGGTGAGGTAAACAGCGCCACCATGTCAAGCGGAAGCATGTCCATTAAAGACGCCGGCACTGCCAATGGCATCACCATTAATAGCGGCAATATGACCGTGTCCATCGGCGGCGTTGCCAATGACACGGAATTGAACGGCGGCAGGCAATATGTCTATGGCCTTGCAAATGCAACCATATTGAACGGCGGTGATATTTATGTGTATAGCGGAGGCGTTGTGAGCAACGCCGTATTCAACGCTTATTCTGGAAAGATGTATGTGGTCTCTGGCGAGGCTATCAACGCCACGATGAACGACGGCTGGATTTATTTGTCCAGCGGCGGGTCGATGAACGGCACCATCGTGAACAGCGGCTTCATTACAATGTACAACGGCACCATTGCAAATGATACCACCTTGAACGGCGGCCAGCAGCATGTGTCTGGCGGCATTGCCAACAACACCACCGTGGCTGGCGGATATTTTGTCGCCTTCAACGACGCCGTCGTGAATGGAGCCACCCTTGACAGCGGCAACATATCTTTGAACGGCAATGTGGTGGCGACCAGCACCACGGTGAACATGGGCACCATGACTTTGAACGGCAACGCCGTGGCCAACAGCACCACGGTGAACAGCGGCACATTCCACATATTAAGCGGTACCGTGGCAAATGAGACCACGGTTAACGGCGGCGACCAGTATGTCTCTGGCGGCGGCACGGCAAACGGCATAACCTTGAATGGAGGACGCCTGTTTGCATACGGCAATGGCGTTATAAATAATGCCACGGTAAACAATGGCATCATGCGTCTTTTCAACAGCGGCGTGGCCAACAGCACCACGGTGAACAATGGTTCAATGCTCGTCTTTAACGGCACCATTGCCAATGAGACCACAGTGAACGGCGGAACATTGAATATTGTGGGCACGGCAACGGATACCACGGTTATCGGCGGCTCTGCGATTGTCGAATCCAATGGCGTGGCGAATGGCATGGTCGTGGATGCATCGGGCGAAGTCGTGTTGTCAAGCGGCGCCATTGTCTCTGGCACGATTGACTTGCTGGGCAATGGCATGATTGATGTCCAGGAAGGGGCAATTACTGAAGGCTCCGAGATTAATCTGCACCTGGAGGAAAAGACAGCTGGCACATATTATTCGGTTACAGGCTTTAACAACCTGCACGAGGGCGTATTCGCCATCACGGTCGCTGACAGGCAACGGGACGGATATTTCGGCATCGCCGCGGACGCAGCGGAGTATGAGGGCGACTTCACAATCAAGAACACCGACAACGAGGCGCTGGGCGTGCTGGTACTCAATGGCGAGGCGCTGACCACCAATCGCTACAGCTATTCAATGGCGGAAGAGAATGGCAATATCACCATGGCTCTCTTCGAGTTGGCGAATGTGGACAACTGGACCAACATGGCGACCGTCGGCGGCGAAAGCGAGGAAATCGGCTTCTTCGGCGTGGCCGAGGTCGGTGCCACCAAGATGAACTTCATGGGCAAGGACGATGTGACCGACTATGTGGCAGTGGAGCTGGAAAGCGCGGCTTCGCTGTCATGGACCGTAAGCAGCGAGAATGCCGCCAAGTTCACCATCTACGAATTGCAGGAGAAGAACGGCAAGTACTCGCTGAAGAGCCTGCAGGCCACAACCATCAAGGCAAATGCAGCCGCAGCCGATACGAAGAACCTGCTGCTGAACGCGGGCACATACTACGTCGGCATTGCCTCTACGGACAAGAAGGCGGCGGACGCGCTGTACTCCATGTCCGTGAACGAAAAGAGCATATTCTTTACCCAGGGCGACAACAGCGACGACTGGACAGACATGAAGACTAAGGGCGCGGAGGGACTTGAGGCAACGTTGGGCACTCTGACCGAGGAAAGCGGCACGCTGGTGGATGACGGCTGGGTCGGCTATGGCGACAGCATCGACTACGCCTCCTTCACTCTGGAGAGTGGCGCCAGCCTGGCATTCGACCTGAACGCCACGGATGCCGCCAAGTTCTCCATCTTCCAGTTGCAGGAGAAGGAGACGAAGGGCGTAAAGACATACTCCCTGAAGAGCCTGCAGAGCACCACGCTGAAGAAGGATGTGGCCGCCACCACCAAGGCCCTGCTGCTTGAGGCGGGCACCTACTACGTTGCCATGGAAGGAACCAACGCCAAGAAGGGCGGCAGCGCGGACTACACAGTCGCGCTTAGCGACAAGTCCAAGTTCTACACCAAGGGCGACAACAGCGACGACTGGACAAACATGAAGACAGCGGGCGCGGATGGGCTTGAGGCCACGCTGGGCGTTGTGACTGCTGAAAGCGTCGCGCTGGTGGAAGATGGCTGGGTGGGCTTTGGCGACGCCATCGACTATGCCTCCTTCACGCTGGAGAACGCGGCGAGCCTGGCATTCGATGTGGCTGCCACCGATGCGACTAAGTTCACCATCTACCAGCTCCAGGAGAAGGAGAGCAAGGGTGTCAAGACATACTCGTTGAAGAGCCTCCAGAGCAACGCTCTCAAGGCCAACAAGCAGAAGACGCAATATACTATCGCCACCAAGGCTCTGCTGCTTGAGGCAGGCACGTACTATGTGGCAATGGAAAGCACCAACGCCAAGAAGGGCGGCTATGCGGACTACACAATCACCAACAGCGCAAACAGCATATTCTTTACCAAGGGCAACAATGCCGATGACAAGTGGAATGCAGAGGCACTGCCTGCTTTCGGCGGCCCATGGGAGGACTGGACTGGCTACGGCGACGCTATTGACTATCGCAAGCTGGAACTGGCGACACCCACTCGCCTTGCACTGGACCTGACCGCCACCGACGCCACCAAGTTCACCGTATGGCAGCTGGACGCCAAGACCAACAAGCTCAAGTCCTTGCAGGCAACCACGCTGAAGGCTAACAAGGACAAGACGCAGTACACTGCCTCCACCAAGGAACTGCTGCTCACGGCTGGCACATACTACATCTCAATGGAGTGCACCACCGCCAAGAAGGGCGGAAGCGCGGACTTCACCGTAGCATGCGGCGACAGGTACCAGGCTTTCGAGAACTGCGACAACTCCAATGACACATGGCTGGCTGCCTCCGTCAAGGATGCGGTGGCACTGGGCGATGCAATCGAGGGCTGGGTCGGCTTTGGCGACACATCTGACTTCTACAAGTTCGAGGTCGCAGAACAGGGCAAGCTCTCCATCGTGCTGGACGAGGCCACAAGCGCGGCTCTCACCGGCAAGGAAATCAAGTTCAGCTGCCTGGATGCCAAGGGCAAGACTGTGGCACTGGCTGCATTCAAGGGCGGCACCCTGGATTCCAGCAAGGCACTCTCCGCAGGCACATACTACCTTGGCGTCACCTGCGCCAACGTGCAGAAGTACGACACATCCTACAACGTGAGCCTCGCCATGCTGGCATAATCCAACGCAAAGGCGCAAAGGT
>JAFZZD010000769.1 GCA_017615955.1 Victivallales bacterium | reverse complement strand
CGGAGGCAAAACAAGTTTTGCCTCCGCCGCAAAAACAAGAAATCCCCGGTCCTTTAGGACCGCAGCATACCATACGATGAACGCGAGAAAGGCAAAAGTCCCAGTCCAGACTTATTTCTCTCTGCGTCTCTGCGTCTCTGCGTTAAGACTTAGCGCCTCTGCGTTGAGGGGGGGATGTCGGAGAAATGCAAGAAAATTCAAATAGTTACTAATCTTCAAACAAACCAGAGGATAAATCCAAATGCTTGTGAAAGAGAACAGTTACATGTACGAGATGATCCGCACTGAATTGACGGACATACTCGGCGACAACTTCGTTGGCGTGAATGACGCCGAGCTTTTTGGACATTCGGTGGACTACTACTGGATTCCCGAAATGTGGCATGACAGGGGAATGGAGACGCCGAAGCCAGACTTCATCTGCCATCCCTCCACCTCCGAGGAAGTGGCAAAAATCATGAAGATCGCCAACCAGTACAAGATCCCCGTGGTTCCTTGGGGCGGCGGCTCTGGCTCACAGGGCGGCGCATTGCCTGTATATGGCGGCATCATCATTGACATGAAGCGCATGAACAAATACTACGGCGTGGATAAGGTGGCACTGACCGTGCGCTGCCAGACGGGCATCATAGCCAAGCACCTGGAATGGAACTGCAACAAGGAAGGCTACTCCACCATGCATCTGCCAGCCTCCATTTCATGCGCCACCATAGGCGGCTTCCTGGCGCACCGCGGCACTGGCGTGCTATCCACAAAGTACGGCAAGATCGAGGACATGGTGATGTCCCTGGAAGTGGTCACTCCCACTGGCGAGATTATCCGCACCTTGCCAGTGCCGCGCCATGCATCGGGACCAGATCTGACCATGCTGTTCCTGGGCAGCGAGGGGACGCTGGGCATCATCACCGAGGTGACATTGAAGGTCCATCCGCAGCCAGAGGCCCGCGAATTCCGCGCATACATTTTCAAGGACTTCCACACCGCCATGAGCGCGGGCGCGGAACTTATGCGCAGCCGCCTTCAGCCCTGCGCGATAAGGCTGTATGACGAGACCGAGACCAAGACCCACGTGCGCAAGGTCTTTGGCATGGAACTGGAGCAGGGCGCGTATCTTGTGTTCGGCTTCGACGGGCGCAAGGACATCGTGGCATGCCAGATGCGCTATGCACGTGAAATCATGGAAGACAAATACCACGGCCAGGATCTGGGCAGCAAGGGAGGCGACCTCTGGTGGGAGAACAAGTACAAGTTCTTTTATCCGCCCTTTGCGTTCCATATACCCCAGGCCTTCGGCACCTTGGATACAGTGGCTACATTCTCCAATATCGAGAATGTCTATTATGCCATGAAGAAAGCCGTAAACGACAATTTCCCGCAGGCGCGTTTCATCGGGCATTTCTCCCATTGGTACGAGTGGGGTTGCATGCTGTATGCCCGCTTCATATTCGAGGAAGCGGCAGTGCCGAAGGATCCCCGCGAGGCGGCTGCGCTGTACAACCGCGTGTGGGACCTGGCGATTCGTGCTGCCATAGCAAATGGTGGCGTCATCAACGAGCATCATGGCGTGGGCCTGAAACTGGGCAGATACATGAAGGATCTGTACGGCTCTGCAATGCCTGTGCTGGAAGGCATCAAGAAGCAACTTGACCCCAACAACATTATGAATCCAGGTAAAATGGGCTTTAAAGGAATCTGAAACATGAACATAGACAAATACATTGACAGTATAAAGGCCTGCCGTTTCTGCTTCATGTGCAGGCATCTTTCCGCAATAGGCAATGTGACTTTCACAGAGGCGGACACGCCACGCGTCCGCGCCTCTATGCTGTATGGCGTCACCATGTATCCCGAACGTCTGGCGGACGAGGATTTGGCAAGAACCATGTACCGCTCCGACTTGAGCGGATGCTGCCGCCGCAACTGCGTGAACCACTATGATGAGGTCGGTCTTACCCTGGCGTACAGGGCTGACCTGGTGGCGGCGGGTGCGGTGCCCGCCAACATAAAGGCGATTGCAGATGAACTGAAGAAATCGCCTGAATGGAAGGCCACCGGCACAGGAAAAGTAGTGTACGTGGCGGATGCTATTTCCATTGAGGCAGGCGCGGCGGATGCGTTCCTGAAGCTGGCCGGCAAAGTCCAGGTGCTGAAAGGCGGCACTTGCGGCAAGGGGCTGTGGGTGCTGGGCTTCCGCAAGGAGGCAAAGGCTTTGGCAACCAAGTTTGTCAAGGCACTGGAAGGCACAAAGGCGACGACTGTGGTGGTCAGCCACACGGGCATCTATGACCTGCTGGTGAACACGCTGGCGGAGATGGGGCTGAAGCTGAAGGCAAAGGTAATGCACAGCTCCGAGTATCTGGCTGGCGTCAAGACCAGCAAGAAGCTGGGCAATGTGTATTATCTTGAGAGCGACTTCCTGCGCAACTACAACGATGACTATGCATTCCCGAAGGCACTGCTTCGCGCGAATGGGGCCAGGCTGAAGGCATTCGGCACCAATGACGAGGAATCCTATTCCTGCGGCGAAGGTGCCTTGGTGCTGGACCGAATAGAACCCGAGCTGGTGGAGAAGCTGGCAAAGTACATCGAGGCACGCGCCGAGCATCCAGAGAAGGATGTGATTGCTGTGGCCTCGCCATATACCAAGATCCAGCTGGCGAAATACACTTCACTGAATGTGAAGACCATTGAAGAACTGCTGGCAGATGCATTATAGGAGGACGGATCATGGCACTTGTTACAATGGGTGAAATGTTGGCGGATGCCCGCAGGGAGAGGCGCGCAGTCGGCGCATTCAATGTGGGCAACTACGAAACCGCGTTGGCTTTGGTCAAGGCGGCGGAAGCAGAGAAACTTCCCATCATAATCCAGGTGTATGACCGCCTGTTCCAGTCAGAGAAGGCGGCGGACATAGCGGGCACTCTGCTTCGACTTGCGCACCGCTGCAGCCAGCCTGTGGCCTTGCATCTTGACCATGGCTCGTCACTGGAGCATGTGGCGATTGCATTGCATGCGGGATACACGTCTGTCATGTTCGACGGTTCCAGGCTGTCTTACGAGGAGAATGTGGCGAAGACTAGACTGGCTGCGGATTTGGCGCACGCGGCTGGCTGCACTGCCGAGGGTGAGATAGGGCATGTGGCCCAGGGTGATGAAAGCACGCTGACTTCCGTGGAGGAGGCGGTCTCCTTTGCGAAGGCGACCCAAGTTGACGCGCTGGCGGTATCCATAGGCACTGCACATGGCTACTATAAGGCGGAACCCAAGCTGGACTTGCAGCGCTGCCGCGAAATCGGCGAGGCGCTGCCCGAGCTGCCGCTGGTGCTACATGGCGGCTCCGGCACTCCGCTGGAGGCCGTGAGGGAGGCAATACACTACGGCATGGCGAAAATCAACATCGCAACGGAGTATATGGACACCTACCTGAAGAGTTCCAGGGCAGAACTGGAGAGGCTGGACGGCAAGTTCACTCCTGTGGACAAGTACTACGACCCAGTGGTGGAGGCCTGTACAGCCCACGCCACCAGGCTGCTGCGCTTCTTTGCGGGCAGGTAGCAATGCTCTGTCCGCCAAAGATGGCGGCATATATTGCTTGACATGAGCAGGAATGATGATATTATTTCAGCGTTTTGTGAGTAGTAACTATTCAGTTCTCTCCTTTAAGGTATGTATATTTTATTTATCCACAGATTTTCACAGATTTTCACAGATTTCATCAAGAAAACGAGCCTGAAAGTGATTTTGGCGAGGCGCTGAAGCAGCGCAAATTTCCTGTTTTGCAGGCAGAGGCAAAACTAGTTTTGCCTCTG
>JAFZZD010000076.1 GCA_017615955.1 Victivallales bacterium | reverse complement strand
GCCTGGCGTGGGAGGATTAGTTTTTTTTTGTCTTCGTCGGTCATTTTTCCTGCGATGAAGCGCAGGAATATGCTTTCGTCCGGGCCGTATAGTTTGTCGCCCACCACGGGATAGCCTAGGCTGCGTAGGGTTGCGCGTATCTGGTGTGTGCGTCCCGTATGAAGTTGCGCTTCCAAGAGAGAGAGGCCATTTTCCCGTTTCAGGCAGGTGAAAAAGGTACTGCTGCTTTCGGATGGGGAATTGGGTTGTGTGTATGAGAAGGAACGTCGTTTGGAGACCAGGGCATTTTCATCGTGGTAGAGCCAGCCATTTGCCTCCAGCTTATCGGGAAAGGTGCCATAGACCAGCACATTGTAGCATTTGCATGAGCTGGGGGATTTGAGGGATTTGATGGCTTTGCTGGCGGCCTTTGCGTTTCGTGCCACCAGCACTATGCCCGAGGTCTCCCTGTCCAGCCGATTCACAAAGCGCACTTGCTCCATGGGCGGAATGCCTGGCAGCCTTCCCTCCTTGAGCAGCGCCCACAGTGTATTGTTGAAGAAGCAGCCCGATGGGTGGCATGGCAGGTTGCCTGGCTTGTCCAGGGCGATGAAATCCTCGTCTATGAGCAGTATGCGCACATCCATGTCCACGGGCGGCTCCTCTATGGGACGAGGAATGTATTCCATTTCCTCGCCGGCAGCCAGGGTGTGCTCCGCTTTGGCGGCAGTGCCGTTTATGAGCACCCGTCCTTCTGCGAGAAGTTCTTGCCACAATTCGCGGCTGTGGTATGTGTAGCGGGAGGACAGGTAGTCCAGCAACGGCATGCCTCCATGTTCGATTATGGTCTTGGATACTCGATGCAGCATTTTTCAATATGCGAAGCCATTAGTGTGTGCGCCGAGGCGGCGCACACTCAAGTTGCCTTGGCGAGAAGATGCCTTTTTGCATTAAGGATAATCTTGCGCTTACCTATGCAGGATGAATCTCAATGACAGTTTGTGCTCGCCTGGCATGAGCCTGTATTTTTCCCATGGCATTGGGCCGCATGCTCCAGAGCCGCTGCCAGATTGAGCACAGTCCAGGTTGATGGTGAAATTGTCTTCCTCTTGCAGTTCAAATGGGTGGTTTGCCTCGGTAAGTGCCTGGTTGGAGTAGGGCTTTGCGGAGAAGTCGAAGAATGTGGCTGTTTTTTCGATGCGGAGGCCCTTGCCGCGCAGGTTGTAGAAGTCCGCCCAGCGGGTGAGATGCCTGTTTCCGTTTTCCTGGGGGCGAAGGTAGTCCGTGGTGAGTGCCTTCACATCGCAGCGGAAAAGCCCCACTTTTTGCGCCTCGAAGGTGTCCACGTATGCCTCTCCCTGACCAAGGCCGTACCATGCCACGCGGGCAAAGTCCCTGGGAATCTTGAATTCGACGCCCAGCCTGGGAAGATAGGGGGCCTCGTTAAGGTGTCTTATGGCTTCGAATGTGCTGGTCATGTCCAGGTCAAGCATGCCATTTGTACGCAGGGTATAGATGTATTTGTTGTTGAAGCGGTAGAATGCATCGCAGTAATATATGGTGCTGACGGGTACTGGCGCGGCGTAGGAACATAAGGCGATTTGCAGAGAGCCATCTTTCAAGGTGCGGTAATTGAAATCCGTTACCTTTTCATAGAGATTGTCATAGCTGAACTGCTTCCACAGGGGGAGAATGCGCTTGTCATTGTCCATTGGTGCCCGCCAGATATTGAAGTGCATTGGCGATGAAAGAATGGGCTGCCCGTTTTCCGTGATGCATTGCAAGCCGCCCAGGCGTGGCGCGAAAACAAATTCGAAGCCATTTGCCTTTGCGGTGAGCTTGCCATTTTCTTCAGTGAAAGACACCTTGCCTGAAGGGAGTTGCGTCTGCGGGAGTTTTTGTTCAGGAGCCTCTACCTTGAATTGCGCCCAGGCCACTTCATGTCCCGCCTTTGCCCAGTTTTCGTCTGCATTGAGTTTTAGAGAAATGTTCAGGTAGCATTCATCGGCAGGGCAGGGCGGTATGATGAACTTCGGCAAATGCAAGGTGGATGAAGTCTGCGGGGCCGTGGCTGGGAGGCGCAATGCGCCAGACGCCACTATGCGCCCGCTGATTTCCAGGCTCCAGGAGCAGTTCAGGTGGGACAAATCCCTGAAGAAGTACAGGTTCTTAACATTCACGGTCATGGCATCTTGCCTGAACCGACTTAGAACCACTGGCTCAATGATCTTCTTGTACTGGATAAGGCCAGGGGAAGGCGTGCGGTCCGGGAACACCAGGCCATCCGCGCAGAAGTTGCCGTCATGCTCCCTTTCGCCAAAGTCGCCGCCATAAGCGTAGAAGTCCTTGCCATCGGGCGTCTTTTTATGGAGACCATGGTCGCACCATTCCCAGATGAAGCCGCCCTGCATATTGCTGTGGCTTCTGAAGCATTCCATATATTCGCGGAGGCCGCCTGGACCATTGCCCATTGCATGCCCGTATTCGCACAGGATTGCGGGCTTCTTGCCTTTGAATGGAGCTGCGATTTTGATCCAGTCTTCCGGCGGTGGGTACATCCTGCTGACAATGTCCGATGTATCGCATTGCAGGTCTCTTTCGTAGTGCACAAGGCGTGTTTTGTCGATTGCCTTGATTTCTGTTCCCATGTCCCTTGTGTTGCATCCGTGTCCAGCCTCGTTGCCCAGGGACCACACTATTATGCTGGGGTGGTTGCGGAAATTGCGGACCATGCGCGTGCCTCTTTCCACGATGGCATTGCGCCATTCAGGCCACATGGTGGGGTTTTCACCTTCCTTGTAGCCGAAGCCGTGGGATTCCAGGTCCGCTTCTGAATAGAGATATATGCCATATTCATCGCACAAGTCGAACCATTCTGGTATATTTGTGTAATGTGAAGTGCGCACGGCGTTTATGTTGTGGCGTTTCATTGTGATGATGTCCAGCAGCATTCTGTCCCGTGAGACGGTGTGTCCAAGTTCAGGATCGACTTCGTGCCTGTCCACGCCATAGATCATGATGGGCTTGCCATTGACCAGCATATTGCCGTTTTTAAGTTCCACTGTGCGGAAGCCCAGGCGCAACATTCTGCAATCCAGTTCTTTGCCATTTTCATCCACAAGCGAGAGCAGCAGATTGTAGAGATTCGGCGTTTCGGCGGACCATGCCTCAATGGGCAAGTTCTTTGCCGCCAGGTGAATGCTTCCGTCTTTGGCGACTGTGATTTTACCTTTCCAGACCAGTTGCTGGCACTTGTCCAGAAGGCTTGCTTTAATTGACAGCTTGCCTGTTTTGGAGGCAAGTTTTATGCAGGCATCCAAGGTGAGGCAGCCCAGCTTGTAGTCCTTGTCAAGGGAGGCGTTTGCGTTTACGTCCCAGATGCAGTTTTGTGGCAGGGCGGTGATGGTGACTTTTCTGAAAATGCCACTGAGCCGCCACATGTCCTGGTCCTCTAGATAAGTGCCATCGCTCCAGCGCAGGACTTTGACCAGGATTGAGTTTTCAAGAGGATGCTTCCAGTCAAGAAGCGGGGTGATATCGTATTCGGAAGTGAGGTGGGACACCTTGCCCATGCCGCAGAACTTACCATTGATCCAGCACTCGAAATAGGAGTCAACGCCGCCGAATGACAGAATTATCCTGCGGTTCTTCCATTCATCGAAGAGCTGGAATGTTTTGAAGAAGCAGCCTGTGGTGTTTTCATCTGGAACCAGTGGCGGCATTGGTGGGATTGGATATGAGACATTGTTGTACTGCGGGCGTCCCTCGCCCTGCATTTGCCAGTTGCCAGGCACTTCGATATTGCGCCAGTCCTGGGTGTCGATGCTTACCTGCTTTGCGCAGGAGGGGAATGGCGTTTCCTGTGGATTGGGGAAGAAGCGCACTTTCCAGGTGCCGTTTAGTGAGAGCTTGTATGGAAGGTCCGCCTCGCAT
>JAFZZD010000768.1 GCA_017615955.1 Victivallales bacterium | reverse complement strand
TTCACCTGCAGAAAGGAATCTGCAGAAGGCGGTTTTTTGATCTTGATCGGATAACTCTTTGTGATCACGAACTGGTAGAACTCATCCTGCTTGCAGGCTGGCGAAAGGAAAATCTCCACCAGGTCGCAGCCCCAGGGATAGGGCTGCACAGGCGCCTTGATCTTGGCCATGCAGGGTTCGTCGCAGCGAATGCCAAAATAGAGGTTGTCCCCGTCGTTGCAGATGCGGAACGAGGTCTGCGGCATTATGACCTTGTTCTTGCTGCCCTTGAAGTCCTGGAAATCGCTGTGGACAATGGCCTCCTTCCACTGCGGCTCATCCAGTTTTCCATCCATTGTAATAACGCCGGCAAAACCCAGCAACGACGCCAGCAATAACAAAACAAGTGACTTCTTCATGGTGATTAAACAGGTTGGTTGTTTTTTTAACGCGGTCAAAAATGACCGCGCACAGGACGCAATTACAGCAGATGCATGTCCTGGAAGCAGTCTGGCAGGTGGAAATTCAGGATTGGCACTGGCGCCCAGCTTATCCAGTGCGGGTGGGAGGTCTTGTCCCCGCACTTGTAGAAGTTGCATTTCCAGGTCTGGCCAGACAGTTTGCCCAGTGGGCCGCAGTATGGCTCCAGTGCCTGACGGGGAATGATGAACTGGCATTGCCAGGTGATGGGTTCCGTGATTTCTGGTTCAATTACAGGCGGCAGGCTTGTCTTCACTGTGATGAAGGAACCATGCTCGGGCGCAACGTGTATGTATTCCTTGTATGCCTCACCCACCACCTGGTGGTTCTTCACATAGTAGAACAGGAACGCGCCGCCCGCGTTCATTTCCAGGTTGAAATACCCGTTGCCCACGCTGGGCTTGATGAAGAATTCCACGCAGGAGTCCGTGCACACCATGTCCTGATAATGGGTGTGTACCGCCCTGACATAGCGGTCCTCCACATTGAAGATGCCGCTGATGCAATCCCCGTCATGCACCACCTTTGCCTGCACCTTGGGATGATGCTCGCTGCTTTCGGGGCGTATGCTCTCCAATTTAACTATTTGCGCACCTTCCCAGATTGCCTCGTTCCAATCGCAGTTTGCACCTGGCACCTTCTCAACCGACTTGACAGAATAATTCATTGTAATGCTGCTCCTTGTTAATCCATGCATTGAAATCATACGGCATATTGAGCCATAAAATGTATGGCTTTGTTTTGATTTCAAGGGAACTGCTGGTATTTTACGCAAATATGATATGGTTTTCATCCGTTATTTCCATTGAAGTTTTAACGACATATTGCAATGGAGGCAATTTCAAAACTATCGCGCCACACCGCAAACTATCGTAGCCGCTGGCTTCAGCCAGCGGGAAAGGCAGGCTTTGCCAGGAGTTTTGCAATTACCTCAATAAATTACAACTAAGGAGGAATGTAAATGTCAGAGGAAAAAGAGGATTTCAGCACAGGCAAGTTCCTGCATGACCTTAACACGCGGATGCGCAAGTCACTGTTTTTGAAGCTGTGCCTGATTGGAGTGATTCTGCTGTTCTGCCAGATCCCAATGCTGATGGTGTCAAGCCTGACAGACAGCCGCAGCAATCTGGCGGACAGCGTGGCAGCAGAAGTCGCCTCCAAATGGGGTAATGCACAGCATATCGCAGGTCCATTGCTGGCAATTCCATTAAGGCGCGAATGGAGCGAAAAACTCAAGGACGGCTCCACAAGGCAAAGCTCCGAACGCGCCACAATGTATGTAGTGCCCAAAACTCTGAAAGTCATCGGCACAATGCAGCCTGAAACACGGTATCGCGGCATTTACGAGGTGATTCTGTACCGTTCCCAACTGGAAATCAAAGGCGTTTTTGACCAGGACATTTCCCTGTCAGGCGACTGGGTGGCAGATTACTCCAACGCCAAGATATGCCTGGGCATCACGGACATGATCGGGCTGTCCAACATTAAAATTGAGGCAAACTGCTCAGAAAATAAGGCATATCCTGGCATCAATGCAAGTAGTGCGCCAATCAACAGCGGCATCAGCATTCCCGTGAAACTGCCAGCCGACGGCAAGATGCCCGATGGCGGCCTGAACTTCAAGGCATCATTCTCGCTGAATGGATGCCGCACGCTTCAAATCGTCCCCATTGGAAAGGACACTTCAATTGAATTGTCATCCCCATGGAACACGCCCAGCTTCGACGGCGATTTTCTGCCAGCCGACAGGAAAATCGACGACAATGGCTTCCAGGCCACCTGGAAAATCAATGAGTTCAACCGCAATATATCCCAGACCTGGATTGCGCGCGGCAGCAAGTCGGACATTGATTTGCCAACTGCGGGCGTCTCCCTTATAAAACAAGCTAACATTTATTCGCAGGTTACACGTGCCGCAACATACAGCATCCTCATTTTCCTGATCGTGCTTATCGCGTTCCTCATTGCAGAGCGCCTAACCAACGTATGGATGCATCCATTGCAGTACTGCCTCGCCGCGGCTTCGCTGGTCTTATTCTATGCGCTGACTCTTGCGCTAAGCGAGCATATCGCCTTCAACGTGGCGTATTGGGTGTCTGTGGCCGCAATAACTGGCCTCTGCGCATTCTATTGCACTATGATATTCAGAAAACTGGGCGCGGTAGTGGGCATGTGCATCGCTATGCTTGCCTCGTATGGCGTAATTTTCGTGCTGCTTAAACTGGAGGACTACGCACTCCTGGCAGGCGCCCTGGTCATGCTG
>JAFZZD010000767.1 GCA_017615955.1 Victivallales bacterium | reverse complement strand
CCGGCGCCCCCGCCGGCGAACCAAAAGGTGCGCATTTAGCAGCAAGAAGCACGCCATTGGTGCGACGGCGGGGTACGCTGCGCTAAAGCCGTCGCTACAACGACATTTTGTCCACAATGGCCTTTATGGCGGCGGGGGAATAGTTCCGCCAGAGGAAGTCCGCCCTGAAATGCCTTATGCCCAGCTCATAATAATGCTGTAGCAAATGGCACCTGTCCATGGCATCGCCCAGCAGCACCGTGGTGCACCTGTCATTAACAGCAATCAGATGCTCGTTTTTAGTGGATGTCAAATCCAATTCAGTGTAATCACAGTCTTTCATTCCAAGGCAAGAGCCATTTATGCTCGCCATGGCGCATACGGCAGAACGGGCCAAGACAGGCTCCTGATACAGCACGGCGGCGACCTTGTCGCCAAGGAGACGCGCCAATTGCTCCTGGTTCTCCTCCGTGTCCTCTGGGCAGAATGTGACACGCCCCGCGCCCATCTTCAGCCATTCCTGGGCGGCGATGTGGTTGAAGGCGTAAAGTGACCAGTCCGCCGTCAAGTCAACATCCATTCCATGGAACACGTCAAAGCCGGCAAGGTTGCCAATCTCCCACTTGCGCCATCCAGCCTTAGCCAAGTTCCTTGCCATTGGAGCATAGTCATGCCGCGCGGCAGGGCGGATGATTACAGGCAATGCCAGGCGTATTCGCTCCCTGCCGCCTAGCTTCTCAGCCAGATTATCCAGCACACTGTCCAGTTCGGCTGGCTTCACCTTGTCCAAAGCGAACACCACTTCCTCCAAATCCGCCAGCGTCTTGGCATTCAGCATATTCAGGAAATACGCCCTGTCTATCTTCAAGGACAGCCTTGCCTCGCCAGGCTTGGGCTCCGCTATGACTGGCTTCGTGCGCTCCAGCACCTTTGCGCAGTACCCTTCCCTCTCCACATCCAATGCGGCCTGTACCTCGTCCGCCACACGCCGCCTCAACTCGTTCAGCAACGACTTCGGCACAAAAAGGCCATCTGAATTCTGCATCTGGAAATCGCCCAGCTGCAAGCCAGTGTCCCCCAAACGCGAAAAGGCATCCTTTGCCTGCGTTTCCACGGCTGCAATGTCCCTGGCCTCAGACAATGGCTCTGTGTCCAAAGACACATTCTTGCATACTCCGTATTTTGTCCAGGCACATGCAGAAATCCTATCCTTGGCGATATCAATGCTGAAGTCCACGCCCAGCCGCTGACGTGACAAGGCGGGACGCGCCTCATCCCAGTGGTAACGGCGGCGCACCTCATTGGAGGACGTGCAGCAAATCCTGCTGCCAGTCGGCAATTCAGGCGCACCAGGCGGCAAAGGCACCTCAACCGTGGTGCCAGGCTGCGCCACAAACACCCTGCTCCATCTGTCATTGCCCGCCTGGGTGAAGGCGCGTATCTCCTCTATTCCAAATCCAAAGGGTCTGGTCACGCCAGGAATCTCCACCTGCAATCCATCGTGCTTCTCGATGGCCTGCCTCTTCACCACAAAGCGAAGATAGCCTTCCTTGACCTTTGCCACATAGCCCACCTCTGTGCCGCGTGGCCCCAAGGTCTCCGTGTCCGTGATGCCCGTATTGCGCACATTGTCCAGGCAGAAATGTGTCCATGGCCTGCTGAAAATGGTCTTCACATCGGAGGCGGCCTGCTGCTCCTCGCCTGGCTTGAACGTACCGTCCAGCAGTTTTCTGTAGTAATTGGTCACAGCCGCCACATAAAGCGGCGTCTTCTTGCGGCCTTCGATCTTGAGCGAAGCCACCCCAGCCTTGCGCAGTTGCTGAAGCAAATCGCCAGTCGCCAGATCCTTCATGGAGAAGGGACAGCACATTCCCCTGTCCTTGCCTCTGGCGTCCTTGATTTTGAAGTGCCCCCTGCACACATAGGAGCATTCGCCCCTGTTGCCGCTGGCGCCATTAAGACAGGCAGACAGCAGGCAAAGCCCGCTGTAGGAATAACACAGTGCGCCGTGTATGAAAGCCTCCACCTCCATACCAGGCACTGCGCTCATTTCCGCCAATTCTGGGATTGTCAGTTCACGCGCCGCAACTATGCGTGAATAGCCCAGCCGCTTTGCCTCCCGCACGCCTTCCACATTATGCAGCGCCATCTGCGTGCTGGCATGGAGCTCGAATTCGGGGAAATGCTCACGTATCAGGGTCAACAGCGCGGTGTCCTGCACAATGAGGCCATCCACCTCCAGCCCCCGCAAATCGCAAAGCAGCCTGATCAAGGCAGGCAATTCCTCTTCGCGGACCAGCGTGTTCACAGCCACATACACCTTGCGCACTGGATGCGCAACGCCCAGCAGCGTGCGCAAATCCTCCAGGCTGAAGTTGCCCGCATCAGCACGGGCGGAAAACAGCTTCATTCCAAGATACACCGCATCCGCACCATACATCACCGCCACCTTCAGTACAGGCAGTGAACCTGCCGGCAGCAAAAGCTCCGGTTTTTGGTTTTGTATCTTTTGTTAATTTCTATTTTGCATCATCACATTTACACTTATTTT
>JAFZZD010000766.1 GCA_017615955.1 Victivallales bacterium | reverse complement strand
GCCTCTGCGTTAAAGAGTGATTCTGCAATAGTTACGTTTTATTTTGTGATCGTGTATGACAGCTTGACTGCATCGCCCGCATTGAAGCCACTGCCCAAATGCAGCCTGAGCGGCTGTATCCTCTGGTTGAACTTGAATGAAGCAGGTCCCAGCGACACGGGCAATTCCCTGTCCAGCGAAATGACTATAGCCTGGTTGAGGCGCACCTTTGACGCATTGCCTGGCTCGTTCTGCCATTTGCCATTGACATAGTATTCCAGCTTCAATTCCTTGTATGCCAGGAGCGGCAATTGCTCATACATGTCCTTGATGTTATTGTCGTTGGAGACATTCACTTCCAGCTCCTGGCGTATGCCATCATCCAGGAACGAAATGCTTCTCTTGAAGGAAACGCAGTCCTGATTGAACAGCTTCTGCTCCACGGTTATGACTTTGCCGTCAAATGCCTGTTTTGTGGACCAGTAGTCGGGATACGCGCATTCCCCATTCTGCAAATCCGCCCGCAGGAAGCAGCCCGTGTCGCCATTCCAGTTCATTGCGGTCAGCACCGAGCCGTAGTCCTGGAACCACAGCAGCCCCAGCCCCTGGGTATAGGTCCATTTCCCTTTGCTCTGCTTGTATTCGGCAGTCTTGTACCTGTATTTCGCCAAGTGGGAAGATGCGGTATGGCCTATGTACGAGAAAGCATAGTATTTCGGCCTGCGCACCGCGATGAATTCATTGTTGAAGTTCTTCGTGAAGTCATTGCTGGCCTCAACTGGCAGCTTGGCACCTTGAAGTGTGCCGCATGGGTGAAGGAAGCGCCAATAGAATGGACTGTGCACTGAGGTGGCATACTTGGCCCCATTGGCTGGGTCGCATTTGATTTCCTTGAAACCTGCAATTGCCTGGTCTATACTGTCAAGTTGCCTGTTTCTGAACCAGACCGCCGCCTCGGGCAATTCTCCCTTCATCATTCCAAGACCGCCGCCATACTGGCGGAACACCCAGGATCCCAGTGTGCGGTGTCCATAATTGTTGCATCCGAAAAACGTGCCGTCGGGTTCTGGCGCCACGCTGTGATTGTACAAGTCGTAGATTATGCGCAGTGTGCCCTTTGCAACGGGATTGCCGGTCATCCTGTAGTAGATGGCCTGGTAGCAGGTGCCCAGCCCCTGGTATGTGCCGTCAGGCCCATAGTTTTCCTGCTGGTAGCCAGTCTTCATGAACGGGTTGCCTCCTTCCCGGCTCATGCCGTAGATGTAGTCCTTCGCCAATTCCGCATACCTCTTCTCGCCTAGCCTCTCCGCCAGGCACTGGTAGAAGAATGGCCAGTGAGACGACTGGTTCTCGCAGGCAACACGGAACATGGAGAACCGGTCGGGACTGCGGCGTATCGCCTCGCTCCACAATGCACGGCACTCTGCATTGCTGACACCTTCAATGCCCAGATAAAATGCATTCAGGTCATGTGAAAACCTAAGTCCATCGCCACCGCAATAATCCTTGGTGGAATCTTCCCAGGTATCGCTTTCCTTCATCTTGAGGAATTTCTTGAAAACGCCTATAATAACACGCTTCTCCAGCACAGGATGCTTGAAGAACGGGTTGTATTCCTTGTCCAGCCCCAATGCGGCCGCCAGCGATTCCAGGTATGGCGTCGCCCCGAAGTCCTCGCTGTCCTTGTCCATGTTCTGCTGTTCAATCATGCTGTTGATAAAATTGAATAGCCCCGATGGTCCAAGAAGCCCCACCGCATTGGGTTCCTTCTTCATCAATGGCAGCCTGGACTTGAT
>JAFZZD010000765.1 GCA_017615955.1 Victivallales bacterium | reverse complement strand
GCTGCCGTGCATAAGAATATCATTTGTTGCCTTATTGTCATATTGGCAACAAGTTTTTCTGCAATCAAGTTGAATTGCCAGTTTCCCGTGTTAAATTCGCGCCTTGAAAGATTTGATGTTTTGTGTGTGGAGAGTCTTGGTTTTGCCCCCCCAGAAACAATATGAACAAAATCATGGATAGGTTGCGTCAATTTGACAAATTGACTTTCTGGCTGAGTGCGCTTCTGTTTCTTCTGGTGCTTTTGATGGCTAGTTTGGCTCTGTCCCTGCATTTCCGCAATGCAAGGAAGAAGGCAGAACCCGAAGTGACTTTGTATGCCAAGAATTGCTTTCCGAGGACGCTTCGCGTCGTTGGAGACATGGACTACAAGCCCTTCTCGTATTTCAATGAAAGGTCAGTCCCTTGCGGCTATGACATTGAGCTAGTGATTGCTCTTGTCAATCGACTGCATTACAACATGGAATTGACGCTGGTGAACTGGAACGATGCGGTGAAGATGATCCAGGAGCAGAAGGCCGATATTATCCTGGGCTGCGATTGGCAGGACGCCACGGTCATGGACTGCAATTTCACAATCCCCACATTCGAGGAGAAATTCGTTGTTTTCCAGGAGAAGCCATTCAATGTGTTCAGTGATTTGTACTCCAAGAGGATTGCCGTCATAGAGGGCTGCGGTCTTAAGGGGACGCTGGAGAAATACCAGCTCTGGAAAAATTGCGTGGAGTATCCAAGCGTCACAGACTGCGTACGCTCTGTCCTTGATGGGAAAAGCGATTGTTTCATTGCGCATCACACAATTGGCGAAATATGCCTTCGCGAGTTTGGTGACAAGGGAATGCAGTTCAATGGCAGGATGGACTTTGCCAGCGGGCAAATGTGCCTGGGCATAGCAAAAGATGAGCACGAACTGTTTGAAAAAGTCAACAAGGAGTTGATTGACATACGTGCCGACGGCACATTGGACAAGCTGGAACGCAAATGGATTGAGCATTTCGTGGAGGATGTGTCCCTGTACAACTATCTGCGCAGGCATCCCATGACATTGATTGGCTTAGTCAATTTGTCGGCGATTGTTGTTCTGGTGCTGATAATCATGTACTTCTACATGAATCGCGTCAGGCAGGAGAGGAATCGCGCCATAGCGGCTGAACAGGCCAGAAACTTGTTCTTCTCGACAGTGTCCCATGACATACGCACGCCCCTCAATGCTATCATTGGCTTCTCTGAACTGCTGAAGCAGGGCATAGACGACAATGCGGAGCGCCAAAGCGCACTGGATGCAATCACCACTAGCGGAAACACGCTCCTTGAACTGGTGAATGACATTCTTAACCTCTCAAAACTGGAGACAAACAAGATGGTCTTCAATTTGGAGATGACAGACATGGCGAAGCTGGCCTCCAGTGTAATGCATTCCTTTGACATAGCGGTGCATCCCGAAAGGCTCAAACTGGTGGAGGACTTTGACGGGCTTCCGTTTTTGCTTGTGGATCCATATCGTATTCGGCAGATCCTCTTCAACCTCATAGGCAATGCGGTGAAATTTACGGAGCAGGGCGAAATACGCTTGAAAATCAGGTTCGAAAAGGAAACGGACGGGGCGGAAGGCTTTGGAAAACTGATTTTTGCAGTGTCAGACACTGGCTTGGGCATCACGACTGAAAACCAGAAGACGCTTATGCAGCCATTTGTGCAGGTGCAGGGACCCAGCGCCCAAAAGGGAACTGGACTTGGCCTCTACATCTGCAGGATGCTGGCCATGCGCATGGGCGGTGAACTGATGCTGTATTCGGAATTTGGAAAAGGCTCCACATTCACTGTGACTTTGCAGAAGGTGGGCTTCTCATCAACAAAGCCAGAGGAGGCAGTGGAGGAAAAGGAAAAGTCCGTGGCGTTGCCCAATAAAAGGATACTGGTCGTGGACGATATGTCCGTGAACCGTCTTGTCATACAGGCAATGCTCAAGCGCCTTGGCATAACCGACATAACGACTGCGGCCAATGGCGCCGAGGCACTGAAGGCACTTAATGATGCACCTGACGCCTTTGACGTGGTTCTGACTGATATGCTTATGCCTGTGATGGACGGCAAGGACCTGATTCGCGAAATAAGAAAGAACGAACACTGGAAGGAACTTCCCGTCTATGCCGTGACGGCGGACGCGGAGGCGCAGGGTACTTGCGAGCAATTGGACTTCACTGGACTGCTGTTGAAGCCTATTACCATGGATAAGCTCCGCAAATTGCTTGCTAGATAAAGTTTAGACTATGCAATACGAAAAAGAAAGAGGGCAGGTGGCATATTTCATGCGTCGCCTGTATCGCCAGGGACTGACAACCACCAGCGGCGGCAACATATCGTGCATTATGCCAGAAGGCGTTATGGCCATCACCGCCTCACAGTGGGACAAATGCGAAATACAGGCGGACGGCATTGGACTTGTGAGCATGGAGGACGGGCATTCGCTTACGCCTGAACTGAAATTGAGCATTGAGACGGAGATGCACCTGGAAATATACAGGAATCGTCCCGATGTGAAGGCGATTGTGCACGCACATCCAGTCACTGCGACTGCTTTCTGCGCAATGGACAAGGCCATTGACACGCACCTCACTGCCGAGGCATACGCGCTGCTGGGCGAGCCAGTCTGGATTCCATACGCGCTAATGGGGACAAGCCAGCTGGCTCACAATGTGGCATCGTGCATGAAGGCGCCCTGCGTATGCGGGCTTATGGAGAACCACGGCGTGCTTGCCTTGGGTGTAACGCTTCTTGCCGCCTTCGACAGGCTGGAACTCCTGGAGGCCGCCGCGCGGCAGACGGTGATCACCGCGCAGATGAACAGCATTCACCAGCTGACAAAGGAGCAGCTGAAGGAACTGGACGCCTTTGTGGGCAGATGAACTTATGAGGCGATTTCAAAACTATCGCGCCAAGACGCAAACTATCGAAGCCGCTGGCTTTAGCCAGCGGTAAAAGCATGCCTTCTTAAAAGTTTTGCAATTACCTCTTATGTGAGCACCGAGGCGGCGCTCACACAGGTTGCCTTAGGGGGAATGTGCTCTGTCGCATGAATTGTAAACTTCAAGAAGAGCATCCACTTGCTTTGCCAGCGTCAATGGGATGCAAGGTGGATAGCTGGACATTTCGGATATGCCCCTGATTGTTTTAGCCAGGTCATCAGCTCCGTCATTGGGCCAAATTTGCAGCAAGTTGTTTGGCGTATCCATGTTTCTACTGTAGAAGGCATCAGTTATTCCAACTTCATCTGGCATCGCAATAGGTATGCCAGCGGCCATGCATTCCAGGAAGGCGTATGAAAGGCCCTCGTACCAGGATGTCATTATTGCGAAATCGAATGCCTTGAGGTAGCGCCACAATTCAGGCACCTTGCCAGCGAAGAACGCAGATGGGCAATTGCGTTGCTTCAGTGATTCCATCAGCGGCCCGTCGCCGCAGAAAACAATGCGCGGGGCGTCATTACCCATCTTTTCAAGTGCGTCAACCACAAGGCCAGGATTCTTCTGCGGACAAAGGCGTCCAGGGAACACGCCCGTCTTCTTCGCGTTGAACATGCCTGGATGTATTGCCTCCAGCCGCGATCTGGCTTCTTTACGGGAGTACATTCCGTTTGCAAAGTCATCTGGCAGTCCATTGAGGCAGACGTGCAATTTGATTTGATCTAGATTCAGTTGCGTAGCGTCAAGATACTCATTTTCTGAAACAAATGCGTATGCGCCAGTGCGGAGGCACAGGAGCTTCTCCGTCCAGGCGACCGCCTTGCGTGTCAGCCATGGGATTGATTTGTGCAAGGCGAAACTGTGTGGTGAGTGGATGCAGCCCTTGGCGGCCAGGCGGCCTGCAACGCCAGCCGTGAAGGCGTGCAGGTGGACGATGTCAGGCTGGAAGTCTGTTATGGTGCGGCGTATTGTCTTGATGGAATCCAGCAGGTTGGCAAGACGCCCGCCAGTCTGCCTGTGTATGATGCGTTGGCAGGGCAATTCCACGCCTTCGTCAATGCGGTTTCCAAAAAGCAGCACTGCGCATTCATGTCCGCGCCTGGCTAGCTCGCCTGTCACCAGCGAGATATGCCTCAACACGCCGTATTCGGCTGCCTCTGTTATATGCAAAATGCGCATTGTAGTTTATGATTTTTGTTTTTCGCTATGTTCCCCAAGAGGATAGGCAATGGACGCCCGTCAGGGCGAAACCATGCGTAACCCCAGGCTGTGCGCCCTGCGGGCGCTTGCCTGGG
>JAFZZD010000764.1 GCA_017615955.1 Victivallales bacterium | reverse complement strand
CGCCAAGAGCATTAAAATCATTTTATGTGTGTGCCTTGCGCTAAGGCAACTTGAGTGGGCACCGCCTCGGCGCCCACATATAAAAAAGAGGCGGCGGAAAAACTCCGCCGCCTCGGTGTGTGGGATTTGCTATGAATTAGGCTTCTGCTTTAGGAGCCTCTTCAGCCTTTGGTGCTTCTTCGGCCTTTGGTGCTTCTTCGGCCTTTGGTGCTTCTTCGGCCTTTGGTGCCTCTGCAGCGCGGGCCGCCACGATTTCGTCTGATTCAACGAACTCGAGGATTGCCATTTCAGCTGCATCGCCTCTGCGGGGACCCAGCTTCATGATGCGGGTGTAGCCGCCGGCGCGGTTCTTGAACTGCGGCGCCACTTCGTCAAACAGCTTCTTCACCTTGTCCTTCTGGTGCAGTTTTGCAACTGCCAGACGGCGTGGGTGGAGAGTGCCTTCCTTGCCGAACGTGACCATCTTGTCTGCCAGACGGCGGATTTCCTTGGCCTTCACCAAGGTGGTGGTAATACGGCCGTGCTCGATAAGGCTGCATACTGCGTTTGCCAGCATTGCATTGCGGTGTGCAGTAGTGCGACCGACCTTAAATGTGTGCTTGCGATGTCTCATCTCTTATCTTATTCCTCTGTTTTCTGGGATTGCTGCTTCTCTTCAAGGCGGCGGTTCAGCTCGTCCTTCACGCTGTCAGGCAGGTTCATCTCCAGGGAGAGACCCATGTCGTTCAGCTTCTGCTTGATCTCAAGCAGGGACTTGCGCCCGAAGTTGCGGTACTTCAGCATCTGATGCTCTGATTTCTCCACCAGTTCACCCAGGTACTGGATGTTGGCGGAATTAAGGCAATTGACTGCACGGACTGACAGCTCCAGCTCGGAAACATCCGTCACCAGCCTGTCAACCAGCGCCTTCTCGTCGTCATTCAAGCCAGCTGAAGGCGGAAGCATCTCGTTCTTGCTGCGGGAGTTCTCATCAATCACAAACTCTGCGAACAAGTCGCGGAGAATGGCGGCGGACTTGGTCAGTGCCTCCAATGGGAGAATCCTGCAGTCTGTCTTGATTTCCATTTCCAGCTTGTCATAGTCGGTGTGCTGGCCGACACGCGCGGGCTGCACGTAGTAGCGCACCGATTCCACAGGGCTGAAGAGACTGTCCACTGGGATGGTTCCAAGTGGCTGGTCTTCCTTCTTGTTGTCCTCGGACTTGCGGAAGCCGCGTCCCCTGTCGATGTTCATCTCAATGCGGAACGGCCTGTCAATATCCAATGTGCAGATGAGCTGGTCCTTGTTGAGGACTTCCACCACGGGGTCTTCCACGATGCATGCCGCCGTGACTGGCCCCTTCCTGTCTGCCTTCAGTTCAATTGTGCGGGGAAGCTGCCCCACGCAGTTGAACTTGAGTTTCTTGATGTTGAGCACGATGTCCATCACGTCTTCCACCACGCCCTTGATGCTGGTGAATTCGTGCTGTACATCGTCAATTTTGATACTGGTTACGGCGACGCCTTCCATTGAAGAGAGGAGAACGCGGCGCAGTGCGTTGCCGATTGTGTGCCCGTAGCCGTTTTCCCAGGGCCCTGCCACCAATCGAACGTAGCTGTCGGTCTGAGTCTGTGCATCTGCCTTGATTTCCACGGGACTTTCAACCCCTTCTTTGCCTATCATTTATTACCTCCTGGAATGCTTTGAAGTCTTTTTGCAAAAAGTTTCACATTTGCAGCGATGCATGCATCGCACGATTAGACTCTACGGCGCTTGGGGGGACGGCAACCATTATGCGGCAGTGGCGTCACATCTTTGAGCAATGTGATCTCCAACCCGGCGGCGGCTATGCCACGCACTGCGCTTTCGCGTCCAGCGCCTGGCCCTTTGATGCGAACTTCGACTTCGCGGAGCCCGTATGTCGCCATTGCCTTCTTGGCTGCGTCAGTTGCAATGAGCTGGGCGACGTATGCGGTGCTTTTGCGTGAACCCTTGTAGCCCAGCTTTCCGCCAGTCGACCAACTGAGGATGTTGCCATTCTGGTCTGAAATGGCAACGCGTGTGTTGTTGAATGTCGAGTCCACGTGGACTATGCCTGAGAGGACCTGTCTGCCTCCCTTGCCTTTGCGCTTCGTCGCCTCAACGGCCGGGGCTTCTGCCTCGGTGTTCTTGATATCGGTTGCTTCT
>JAFZZD010000763.1 GCA_017615955.1 Victivallales bacterium | reverse complement strand
GTTCACCGCGATGTTGGCGGCGGTCACGCTCACGTAGCCGTTGGTGGCGCCGTAGCCAGCCGTCAGTTCGTCGGCTACCGTGAAGTCGCCGTCAGCGGCGATGACCACATTCTCGCCAGCGGTGACTGCACCTGTCAGGCCAACTGTGGCGGTGGTCTCGGTCAGGTCATTGGAGCCTGCCTTAAGAGTGATGGAGCCAGCGGTGGCGCTCAGGCCAGCCACGTTCACATTGTTCTCCGCGCTGTCTATTGTGATGTCGCCTGTGTTCGCGGTGACTGCGCCAAGCAGCGTGATAGCGCCCGTGGTGGCGTTCACGTCAACGTCGGTGCCAGCAGTCAGTGTGCCAGCTGCGATGCTCTCGACCTCGACCGCATCGATGTCGATCTTGCCGTTGGTGGCGAGCACTGCCTTGTTGAAGGTAGCCTTGTCGGTGGCCGCGACGACCACGTTGTTCGTCGCCTGGATCTCATCCGCGCTCACCTTCGCGCCTTCGATTTCCACGTTCTGTCCAGCTGTCGCCTTGGCGGCCAGTGTCACGTCGCCAGTGGCGTCGATGTCCACGTCCGTGCCAGCGGTCAGCGTACCCTCAGCGGCGGTGGTGACTGCCACGGCGGTGATGTTCAAATCGCCTACGGTTGCCTTGACCGCCTTGTTCAACGTGGCGGTGCCAGCAGTCGCCTCGATGGAGACTGCCTCGGTGGTGGCGGTGATTGTGCCGTTGGCGGTCACGTCCGTGGCTGCGGTGATGCTCACGTTCTTCTCCGCCAAAACGTTGCCAGCCATCTCGACCTTGCCTGTGGCTGCGTTGATGGCCACGTCATCAGTGCCAGCGGTGAGAGCCGCTGTGCTAACGTCCTTGTCGGCGGCGATTTCAATGCCAGTGGCGTTCACTGCGCCAGTCAGGCTCACGCTGCCTTCGGTGTTGGTCATATCGTTGCTACCAGCCTTCACAGTGGCGGTGCCGCCAGCGGTCAAAGCCACTGCGGTCACGCTGTCCTCAGCGCTGTCGATGGTGATGTTGCCAGCTGTGGCCTCAACTGCGCCAGCCAGCTCTACCTTATTAACTGCATCAATGTTCACATTGGTGCCAGCGGTCAGCGTTGTCGTGTCGCCCGTCGTCTTCACGCTGTCGGCGATTATGACCACATCGTCGGCAGTCGCCTGGACGGCTGCCTTCAGGTCAACTTTGCCGTTCTCGGCTGTCAGTGCCACGTTGTTCGTGGCAGCGGTCAGCGTTGCAGCTGCTGTGGTGGTGATGTCAGTGCCAGCGGTGGCGGTGATGCCAGTCTTGCCGCTGACTGCCTTCTCGAAGGCTGCGGTTCCTGCCGTGGCCTCCACGTTCACGTTGCCGTCGGTGGCGGTAACTGTGCCCTTGGCGGTGGCGTCGGTGGCGGCTTTCACTGCCACGTTAGTCTTGGCTATGACGTTGTCCTTAAGCTCGACCTTGCCAGCATCAGCGGTGATTTCCACGTTTGTGGCCGTTGCCTCGAGGGTCTTGTCTGCGGTCACGTCCTTGTCTGCTGTAACCACAATGCCAGTGGCGCTGACGGCGCCAGTCAGGCTGACGCTGCCGTCAGTGTTGGTAATGTCGTTGCTGCCAGCCTTCACGGTGGCGGTGCCAGCAGTCGCGGTCAGAGCGGCTGCGCTCACGCTGTCCTCAGCGCTGTCAACTTTGATATTGCCTGTGGTGGCGGTCACTGCGCCAGCCAGTTCGATCTTGTTGGTGGCGGTAACATCAACGTCCTTGCCTGCCTTCAGGGTCGCCGCGTCGGTGGTCTTGACGCTGTCGGCCTTCACTGTCACGCTATTGGCGTCGGCAGTCGCCTGGACGGCGGCCTTAAGGTCAACCTTGCCGTTCTCGGCTGTCAGCTTCACGTCGCCTGTAGCGGCGGTCAGAATGGCTGCGTCAGTGGTGGTGATGTCAGTGCCAGCGGTGGCGGTGATGCCAGTCTTGCCGCTGACTGCCTTCTCGAAGGCTGCGGTGCCTGCCGTGGCCTCCACGTTCACGTTGCCGTCGGTGGCGGTGACTGTGCCCTTCGCTGTGGCGTCGGTGGCGGCTTTCACTGCCACGTTAGTCTGGGCTATGATGTTGTCCTTAAGCTCGACCTTGCCAGCGTCAGCGGTGATTTGCACGTTTGCGGCCGTTGCCTCGAGGGTCTTGTCTGCGGTCACGTCCTTGTCTGCTGCAACCACAACGCCAGTTGCGCTGACTGCGCCAGTCAGGCTGACGCTAGCGTCGGTGTTGGTCATCGCGTTGCTTCCGGCCTTCACGGTGGCGGTGCCGCCAGCAGTCAGAGCAGCTGCGGTCACGCTCTCCTCAGCGCTGTCAATGGTGATGTTACCTGCGGTGGCGGTCACTGCACCAGCCAGTTCGATCTTGCCGGTGGTGGCGTTCACATCAACATTGGTCGCTGCAGTGATTGTGGCTGCGGCGTCAGTGGAAGTGATTACCTTGCCGTCAATGTCAACGTAGCCAACGGTGGCCTCGATTGTATTGTCAGCGATGTTGACCTTATTGTCGGCCTGCAGTTTCACATTTGCGCCTGTGATTGCACCTGCCAGGGTGATGTCAACATTGTATTCAACGAGTTCATTGGAGCCAGCCTTGACGATGACATCGCCAGACGCATCAACCTGAGCCAATGCGACTGCGCCGTCAGTGCTGTCAACCTTTACGTTTCCTTTAATTGCATTGAGATCGGCCACATTGATGGCGTCATGTGCCGAGATGGCGATGGCGTCTGCGCCGTCATTTTCAGCATTGATTACGGCGGTCGTCGTAACTGCACCATTTACGGCATTGAGTTGCACCGAGCCAGCGGTGGCGGTGATTTCTCCATTTGCGGTGATGCCAGCCTTGCCAGTGAGCTTAATGTCGCCAGCCGTGTTGGAAACGATTTCGTCCTTAGCCAGAATTGAGCCATCAGTCGTGATTGTGATGTTGGCATCTGCGGAGACCACTGTGGCGCCGCCATTGTCGAGGGTAAGTGTGCCTTCACCCGCCTGAGCGAAGGTGACGGAGCCGCCTGTTGATTCCAGGCTGGTGACTGTCACATTGCCAGTGGCATTATTGGTGATGTCGATGTCACCAGCGGCAGAAATTGCTATGCCACTATTCTTATTAATAGTAGCCGTAATGCCATCAGCAGTCGCCTCCAGGGTAAGGGTTCCAGTTGGTGCGATTTCGCCAGAACCATCAATGGCAGTTGCGCTTATGGCAATGTCCTTGCCGCTGACTGCGCCGTCAATTGTGGCGGCACCTGCGGCAGTGACTGTAACGTCTCCAGCGGTGGTGATGCCATTGACAGTAATGGCATCTGCCTCATCAACCACAACTGCACCAGCGGCTGTGACTGTGATGGACTTGACGGTTGTATTTGCGTTGACTGCGGCGCCAGATTCAAGTGTCAGATCCGCGTTTTCACCAGTGACGTTTGCAACCAGGTTGCTGCTTGCGGTTGAGAGAGCCACATTCTTCAGGCCATCACCAGTCACGTTCGCGGTCATGACTCCAGCAGCAGTCTGGGCTATGGAGACATCTTCGGTCGCATCAACAGCTGTGACTGTGATTGCGGTTGCATCGGCGCTGTTTGATATCAAATCAACTGTGCCTGCATCGTTGATGCCAACCACAGGAGCTGACACTGTCGTATTTGTCACCTCAACCTCTGTTGCGCTCAACTTGTTGATGGTGATTGAGGTGCTCGCCTCAATTGTGGTGCCGGTAACCGTATCCGCATTAATCACGACCACAGCTGGGTCAATGGCGGCACCGTCGATAGCCCCTGCATAAATCGTTACATTGCCAGCAGTGGTGACTTCCGTGCCAGTCAAGCTGGCAGCTGCCTTAGTGCCGTCGCCGATTGACACAGCACCTGCGTCAGAACTAATGGTCGCCGCGCCAATTGCCAGGCCATCAGCAGTAGTAGTGATGGTGATTGCGTTCTTGGCGGCTATGGAGCTGCCGTCCTTGATGGAAGTCCGCGCGTCTGCGATTGTGACTGCGCCGTTTGCCGAGGCGTCAATGTCATACACGCCGCCGACTGTTGTCACGCCATTCAGCGCAACATTGCCGTCAGCTGCAGTGATTGCCAGGTCGCCAGTGGTGGTGACGTTCTGAGCTGTTGTAAAGGATTTGGCAGTGATGTCAGCATTGGCCGCCTTGAAAGCGCCAGAGAAGGAAACCTCAGAATTGTCTGCCGCAAGAACAAAGTCGCCACTGATTTCAGCTGGCAGAGTATTGATGGTGACGGAATCCCTGTCGGACGCCAATGAAACGCTGGAAGCATTGGTCAGGTTGATCAATGCAAGGTCAGCGGTGGCGGAGGTGAGGTTGGTCGCCTCGACGGCACCAGCTGCATTGAATGCGAATATGCCTGTATTGGAATCCAGAGTTCCAACGGTAATGTCGCCATTGGCTGATGTGATGTTGATGTCGCCTTTGCTGGTGATGTTCTTCGCGACAACGCCGTCGGCGCCGCTAAGAACAAGGGCAGTGGCATTGGTTGTGGTGACATCTGTGTCCAGGGTGAGAACGCCTGTGGTGGCACTGGCGTTAAGTGTATAGACGTCGCTGTTCACCTTCAAGGTCACGTCGCCGTCATTAACCACTGTCAGTGCGCCCGTATCGTTTGTGGCAGTGTAGTTGATGGCGTCGATGCTGCCATTCAGTGTAAACACAGCATGGGTGTCAGCCGCTGCCTCGTTGGTGACATTGAGGACTGGGG
Source organism: Victivallales bacterium (assembly GCA_017615955.1). The sequence goes on along the minus strand of JAFZZD010000763.1, from coordinate 8,224 downwards.
CTGTGATGGCCATGTTGGCACCGTCAAACTTGGTGGAGCTGATGTCAACCTGGGCTGCGCTGAAATCTCCACCTGCGGTGGTGATGTTGCCAGCAGTGATGCTGACATTGTTGAATGCGCCAGTGAAGTCATTGATTGTGAGGGCATTGGCGCCATTGTCCAGAGCAAAGTCCTTGGTGGTGCCGTTCTGCGTAAGCGTCAGGGCAGTGACATTGGAGCCTGTTTCCATGTTCACGTTGCCAGTGGTCGTGAATGTGAGGGCTGCCGATGTGACTGTTCCCTCGAAGTTACCCGTCAAATCGAAATCTGCGGTGCTTGTTCCTTCAAATGCGCCTTTGACATTGCCGTTCGAGCTGAAAGTCAATGCATCTGCGGAAATGTTTGCACTGGTAAGACCGCCCTTTGCATAAACATTCAATGCGGTGTTAGTGTCGCCCGTGAGCGTCTTGGTTTCCACTGTGATCAGGTTATTGGCATTGGTTCCGTTGTTGAATGCATGCAGCTCAACACTGTCAGCAGTGAATGTGACAGGATTCGTCACGGCAATGTCAGTGCCAGTGACGGTGATGGAATGGCCAGAACCCAGGCCGCCAGCCGTCAGTTTCACGCCGTCAAATTCTGTGACATTCGTCACGGAGATGTCGCCGCTGGCGGTCAAATCGCCGCCAACCAGCTTTGCTGTGTCAAGAATAAGGTTGCCCACGCCGTTCACGGTGACGCCTGTGCCGACTGTAATGCTCTCATCAGTTGTCTGAAGTGTAAGTTCTGTGTTGGTGGAGCCTGAGATGGTCAGGTTGTTGGCAAGAACGATGTTGCTGTACTGGACAGTCACATCAGAGCCAGAATGGGCGGCCAGGAATGCATCAAAGTCACCCTTGGTGATGCTGTAGCCAGTGTCTTTTGCTGGCGCACCAGCGTCAGTAACCACATCACCATAAGTGTATGCACTGCCGTATGAGGAGGACTCTGCATCCACTGCCGCGCCTGTTGTCTGGTGTTCATTCGTGCCACCAATGTTAGGATCGGCTCCAACGCTTACTCCGCTAATAGTCCAGTAATCATCATCGCCATTGGGATTTAAAGCGGAATGCGTTGTTGAATCGCTGACGTAGTTGATGGTGCTTGTGGTATCCGCGCCGATGGTCAGCGTACCCGTTGGGTCGATAAGCAGTGTCTCGGAGTTGACAGTGCCCAGGTTGAGCAGGTCAACGTACTTGCCCGAGATTTCCACGTCCTTTGCAGTGATGGTGCCCTTTGAGTTGTCAGTCCAGCCACCATCGGAGAAGAGGATGGCATCGCCGCCGGCGAAGACGTCGCCAGTGTTGATGACGGTGGTGTTTGCCTTCTCGTCACCGAATTTGACGGTTAGCTTCGCGTCTGCGCCGAAGTTGGTGAGTTCGACTTCGCGAGTACCCAGCAATGTGGCCTGTTTGGCGGCGTTCACTGTTCCAGTGTTGAGCACCTTGTTGCCGATAAGGGCGGCAGCCTGGGCATTGATTGTGCCTTTGTTGATGACAGCCTGGTCGCTGGTTCCGGAGAAGATGTCCTTGCCAGCCAGGAAGTCAGCATCGGAGATGTCCAATGTGGAGGCGGCGAACATTGCGCCCACGTCCACGCGGGAATTGGCGCCGAAATACACGCCATTTGGGTTCACCAGATACAGGGTCTGGTCAACATTCAACTGGCCAAGAATATTGGATGGGTCATTGCCCACGACACGGGCCAGCATGGAGGCCTTGCCCAGGCTGTCAGGCTGGATGACATTGACGATGTTCTGCTCGCCGATGCTGAAGCTCTGCCAGTTGACGATGGCCTTGCGGCTGCCCTGTGTAATGTCCATGGTATTGCCGTTGGTGCGGACAGAGACCGCACCGGAGACCACTTTGTGGCCCGTCGGCAAAGTGCCGGCTATCAAGCCCGATGGCGAGAATACCAGCACACTTGTAAGGAACAGGCTGAGTGCCTTGACTGCCTTTGATGATTTGAAGTTCTTCAATGTGTTTCTCATAATATTTGTTCCCTCCCTTTTTTAGAACTGCAACTGAAGTGAGAGGTGGAGGCGTCCATCGTTCGGGGTATCTTCCGATGCCTCGAGGATAGGATAGCCATAATCAAGTGACATCTGGGCATACTTGGTAAAGCCCATGCGCAGGCCTGCGCCCACGGACCAGAAGCCCTGGTCATCGCTGGCACCCTGCTTGTGGCGCTCTGAAACATAGCCCATATCGGTAAATGTGACAAGCTGCAGGCGATGCTGCGTCAAGTCGTTGTTGCCTTTCTTGAGTTCTTCCTTGTCCTTCTTGAGACCAGGAATGAAGTTCTCCATGAGAGGTGTGCGCAATTCAATGCTGCCGACGAATGAGTTGTCGCCGCCCAGTTCGTTTTCACGATAGCCGCGGACGCTGTTCATGCCGCCAACGTAGTCGCGGACGATTGTGGGCAGGCTATCTGAAGCAATCTGCGCAGACGCCTTTGTGAAGAGTGTCCACTTGCCAGGCCTGTCCTCGCCCGAGAAGAGTCTCTGGAAACGCGCCAGGGACAGGGTCCAGATTTTGAAGTCGCCGTCGCTCTTGCCACCAGAGGTCTCGGTGAACTTGCGGGCGGAAGACGAGCCATACTGGCCGGGCCTGTTCTGCTTCACGGAAATGCTCGCGAAGTTGCGTCCACCCCATTCATCGAACATCTTGGAGGAATAACCCAAGGTGAGTGAAGGCATACTGACCACATGGTCGTCATTGTCCTCATACCTTTCGCCGTTCAGATCTTGGAACTGCTCATACTTCTGGTAGAACCATCCAAGGCTCAATTCCACATTGTGAAGTTCTGTCGAATAGAGTGTATGAGTAAATGCCGCGCCAGCGAACCATCCGCGTCCGCGGACATTGAGTTCTGGCAGCACATCATCCGCCGTGCTGGAGGACCATCCGGCATATACGTTGAGGCGGTTGCTGTCATTGACAGGCAGGAAATAGCTGCCGCTGAAGGCGTTGAGGTTATCAGCAATATCGCCGCCAGTCAGATAGTCGATTGTAAGAGAATCGCCATGCCTGGTCAGGTTCAGGTGCTGAAGTGTAGCCCTGATGCGCCAGTCTGAATCGCTGTCCTTGCTGCCTGTGTTGCTGAGTTCGACTGCGCCGTGTATTGGAAGGCTGTCCTTCACATCCAGTTCAGCATTGATGATCCTGCGGCCATCCACCTTTTCGGTCTGGAGTTGTGTATTGATCTTCAGGTCAGGGCGTGCGTTCAAGCCAAAGAGTTCATTATGCACATCGGCGTAATTGAAACGCCCGTCGCTGCTTTCCAATGCGCTGGCAATTTGCTTTGGCGAGTAATGCTTGCTGTTCTTGACGGTGATGTCACCAACCTTGCCCAGATCCACGACAGCAACGAAGATGCCGTTTTCCCAAGTACGTGTGGGGAACACAATCTGCGCAAAGATGTAGCCCTTGTCCTGGACTGCCTTCAACAGCTTTGCATGGAAGGCGCGGACTTGCTTGACTGTTACCTTATTAAATACTATATAGCTTGACCAGTCTTCCCAAAGCTTCATGTTCTCAATCTGCTTCTTGTCACCGGAGACCATGGCCACCACGAACTGCGGGCAGACTGCGGAATCGTCGTTCTTGTCCGCTTCCTCTTCCTTGGCATTGATCTTCTTTCCACCAGACATCTTTGCTAGCTCGTCGTCCTTGGCTGCTTTCCATGGCACTACATAAACATTTGGAGTCTTCTTGACTGGTTTCTCGGCTGCCGCCGCTCTTTCTTCCATCTTCTTCTGTTCAGCTGCGGCCTTCTCCTCGGCCTTCTTCTGTGCGGCAGCTTCCTTTGCAGCCTTCTTGGCGGCCTTCTCCTCTGCCTTCTTCTGTTCAGCAGCTGTTTTTTCCTCTGCCTTCTTCTTTTCGGCTGCGGCCTTCTCCTCTGCCTTCTTCTGTTCAGCCACGGCCTGTGCTGCGGCCTTTTCCTCAGCCTTCTTCTTTGCAGCTAACCTATAGGCTTCTTCCTTAGCTGCCTTGGCTTCAGCCTTCTTCTGTTCAGCTGCCGCTTTTTCCTCTGCCTTCTTCTGTGCAGCAGCCTGTGCGGCAGCCTCCTTGGCGACCTTGTCAGCTGCCTTCTTCTCTGCCAATGCCTTTGCGGCAGCCTCCCTGTCAGCCTTTTCCTTGGCGGCCTTGGCCTCCTTGTCGGCCTTTTCCTTGGCGGCCTTGGCCTCCTTGTCGGCCTTTTCCTTGGCGGCCTTGGCCTCCTTGTCGGCCTTTTCCTTGGCCTCTGCTTCCTTTGCCATCTTTGCTTCAGCCTGTTCCGCCTCGACCTTCTTTTCCGCCAGATTCTTCTGTGCGGCAGCCAATTTAGCCTTGGCATCCTGGACATCCTTGAATGCCTTGTCATAGTCAGCATCCACCTTGCTTGCATTGGCCTTCATGGTTGCAGCAATCTTCTTGGCCTCTTCCAAAGCATCGTTCTTCGCCTTGGCAGCCGCGTTCAACTCATCAAGTTTTGCCTGTTGCTTTGCCTTGTCCGCATCGTCCTTGGCCAGTCCCAGCTTCTGATTCTGGATAGCCGCCTTCTTGCTGGCACTCGCCAGTGCATCCTCCGCCTTCTTGATGGATTTTTCCGCCTTGTCAATGGCCTTCTGGCACTTGCCTTTCTCAGTGCTGGAGACCTTGAGCTTGTTCTCCAGTACCTTCAATTCGGCTTTCGCGTCATTTACTGCCTGCTGTGCCGTATCAACGACGGACTTCTGCGCATCCAGAGCGAATGCCCCGATGCTCAAAGACAGCAAGAGGACAGCAAACAAGCGGCACAGTGTACCTGTTCCGCTAGAATTTAGCTGATTTCCACTAGTCATTCTGCTTCTCCTTCTCAGTTTTGACCTACAGCGGTCTCCTTAAGCGCCGCAAGCCTCTCCTTTACCTCAATTGTTATTATTAATAATTAAAAACCCATTTTGAAATCTCCAGAATCATCATTTTGGGGCAAAATGTACCCCAAATGAAAGAAAAATGCGATAATTTAATGTACCACCAATATAATACAAGAGCCTTTCTGCTTTTTTTGTGCCCTGCGCGGTTGTGCTGCGCGGTCAGGGGCCGCGCATCAGGACGCTTGAATGCCAGACGGCCATTGTTTTGCAGGCCAGGGGCGGTAGGAAGTCCCGCGTCCTGACGCGCGGCCCCTGGCCGCGCGAAACAGCCTCGCACAACAAAGGGGCTTTCCGCTTGAATTTAGGTACAAAGCGCATTACAGTAGCTAGCAAAATTATAAACTGTCCACAGTCCACTACAATGCCACACAGGTCCAACATCTGGCACTATCTTGCCAAATACACCCCGTTCATAGCGCTGGCGGTGCTGTTCATGGGGTGCGAGGTGTTTTTTGACTTGATGCAGCCTGCCCTGATGCGGCGTGTCATTGACGAGGGGGTGCTGGCCGACAATGGCGGTGCCATTCTTCTAAAGCTAGGCCTTACCATGATAGCCATGGGTTTGCTTGGCGGCATTTGCGGCTCGTTGAACAATCTGTTCGTCAATCTCACCTCCCAGAACGCAGGCAACCTGATGAGGATGGACTGTTTCCGCCGCATAATGGGAATGCCCTACAGCCAGGTGGAAGGCATTGGTGCAGGTGCGCTCATTACGCGAATGACCAATGATGTCTCGCAGGTACAGAACATGATAGCCTTGTTCATCCGCGGCGAAGTGCGTACCCTGTCCCTTCTTTGCGGCAGTCTCTATTTCCTATATAGAATAGAGACCACCTTTGGAATAATTGTAACCTGCGCCCTGCCCTTCCTGGTGGGATGCCTGGTGCTTTGCATATCCAGGGTGCGTCCGCTCTTCACCCATTTGCAGGAGCGTCTCGATGCATTGAACGGCATATTGCAGGAGGACATCAGCGGAATACGCGTCATCAAGGCATGCGTACGGGAGGCATACGAGCAGATACGCTTCGGCAAGGCGAACGGCGAACTGGTGAAGACGCAACTGAAGATACTGCTGTCCTTCGCCATGCTGCATCCAGCCATGCACGCCATCATGCACACCGTGGCGGTGCTGATCCTTTATTTTGGCTTCGGGCTGTTTCATTCAAGACGGGTGACGCCAGGCGGCATCATGGCGGCGCTGACCTATACGACGCAACTGCTCAACGGCATACTCATGCTGACGATGCTGTTCCATGGCATAACGCGGGGACGAGCCTCCTGGCAGCGGATAAAGTCCCTTCTTGCCACTGAGCAAGGCATAGCGGAGGGCGAAGGGGCGGAACCAAGCCAGCCTGGCGCACTGGAATTCAGGGATGTCTCATTCAGGTATCCTGGCATGGACAAGGATGTGCTGAGCCACATCAGCCTGGCAGTTCCTCCAGGCAAGACCACTGCCATAGTTGGTGCCACTGGCAGCGGAAAGACCACGCTGCTGAACCTCATTCTTCGCTTCTACGACGCCAATGAGGGGCAGGTGCTGCTGGAAGGCGCGGATGTGCGCAATTACACATTCCAGCAATTGCGCGGCAACATTGCGTATGCCCTGCAGAAAAGCGAGCTGTTCAATGCCTCCATACGGGACAACATAACTTTCGGCAACTGCGGTCTGACGCAGGAGCAGATCCAGGAGGCAGCCAGCATCGCACAGGCAAAGGACTTCATCGAAGGCACGCAGGAGGGCTACGACACGAAGGTGGCCGAACGAGGAGCGCGCCTCTCCGGCGGGCAGAAACAGCGCATTGCGCTGGCAAGGGCACTCGCCAAAGGCGGCAATATCCTGCTGCTGGACGACGCCACCAGCGCACTGGACCTGAAGACAGAGGCGGCATTCTACAGCGCCCTGACGCAGGCACGGCCAAACCTGACCAGGCTGATTGTTGCCCAGCGCATAGCCTCCATCAGGAATGCGGACAAGATCGTTGTGCTGCATCAGGGCAGAATCGCCGACCAGGGCACCCACGGCGAGCTGCTGCAACGCTGCAATATATATAAGGAAATATGCCAATCCCAGCTGGATACGGAGGAACTCGCAAATGGCTAGGGCATGGCATACACCACAAAGAGGTCCAATGAGAGGCGGCCCCTTTGCCCCCTACAGCAAGGCGGAGGACATTAAGGGGGCGCTAAGAAAATTGTCCGCCTATTTTCTCAAGGAGCGGCTGCTGCTGTTGGGGATGCTGGGCGTCGTGCTGTTCGGCACATTATGCGGCACCATTGCGCCCATGTTCCAGAGCAACGCCATTGACATCATATCTGGCGACAGGCAAGACGCCTTTGTGCCGACGCTTCTGGCGATGCTGGTCATATACACCCTATACAGCGGAAGCAGGCTGCTGCAAGGCTACATCAGCGCGCATTTGGGACAGCGCATGGTAAGCCGCCTGCGCGAGGAGCTGTTCGGCAAGCTGGTGCATTTGCCAGTGAGCTACATGGACAGGCATTCACATGGCGACGTAATGAGCCGCATGACCAATGACATAGAAAGTCTGTCCATGACGGTTTCCCACTCGCTGCCCAACCTGGTGAACGGCGTCTTCGCGCTGCTTGGCACGCTGTCCATAATGTCTATTCTCTGCTGGCAGTTGACGCTATTGAGCCTGTTCGGAATATTCCTGACATTGCCCGCCAGCAGGCTTCTGGGCGCCTACGTGCGCAAGCACTCCAGAACGCAGCAATCGCTGCTGGGCGAGCTCAACGGCATGATTGAGGAGCGCATCAGCGGATTCAGGACAGTGACGGCATACAACCAGCAGCAGAACACAGCTAATGCATTCGCAGCCTTGTCGGGCAGATTGACGCAGGCCAGCATCAAGAACAATGTGGTGGGCGGCGTCATGGGGCCAGTGATGAACTGCATCGGCAACATCAGCTTTGTCATAGTGGCCGCATTCGGCGGATACTTCGCCCACAGGGGCATCATCTCCATTGGCGTGATATCCGCCTTCATCGTATATGTCCGCCAGTGTTCCCGCCCAATCAACGAGCTGGCCTTCGTGTACGGGCAATTGCAGACAGCGCTGGCAGGAGCGGAGCGGGTCTTCCGCGTGCTGGAGGAGAGGGAGGAACAGGCGGAAGGCGCTGAACTTGCGCTTGAGGGGCAGGCGGGACTGGACTTCTCCCATGTGAACTTCTCGTACAACGAGGGGCAGCCAGTGCTGAAGGACTTCTGCCTGCAGCTGCCGCCTGGCAAGATGGTGGCGTTGGTGGGAGCCACAGGCTGCGGAAAGACAACTGTGGTGAACCTCC
>JAFZZD010000762.1 GCA_017615955.1 Victivallales bacterium | reverse complement strand
GCCGTTTCTCCGCAAAGAAGTACATTGCGCAGATCAAGAGCCTGGGTGTGGATTACCTGACATGCCATGCCAGGTGCAACCAAGGTAACGCCTACTACAACACAAAGATAGGCAAGCGTCATCCCAGCCTGCAGTTTGACCTAATCAGGGAGCTGGGCGAGGAGGCGCACCGCAACGGCATCAAGCTTACGGTGTACTTCAATGGAAGCCTCAGCGAGACGGAGATCCTGGAGCATCCCGCCTGGCGTTCAGTCAGAATGTTTCCCGAGAAGATACCCAATACCAGTCCCTTCTACTATCAGATTTGCTATAATTCCGCAGAATACAGGCAGCATCTCCTTGGCATGGCATTGGAGTTAGCCAAGGATTATCCCGTGGATGGCTTCTTCTTCGATTGCCTTGGGGCCAATGATTGTGTCTGTCCAGTGTGCGTGGAGAAGATGCGCAAGGAAGGCGTGGATGTGTTGAATGAACGTGCCGTGCGGGACTTCAGCATACGCTCCGTAAACGATTTGTGCAGGTATCTGCATGATGGGATTACTGCCGTCAAGCCAGATTCCCTGTTCTTCTTCAATGGCAGACCCTTTGAGGACATGGACCAACTGGACTCACATTACGAGGCGGAATGCCTGCCCACAGGTGGCTGGGGCTATGAATATCTGCCAGTGCTGGCGCACTACATGCCAGCCATGGCAAAGGGCAAGCAAATACTCAACATGACGGGGCGCTTCAATACCTGGGGCGACTTCGGCGGTCTGCGCACACAGGAGGGCATGGAATACGATATGTTCTATGGCCTGGCGCATGGCATGCGACCTGACATTTCGGACCATATACACCCCAGCTACGAATGGCCGCAGCCTGTGGTGGATGCAATCAAGCCTGTCTATGACAAGGTCCGCCAATATGACAAGTGGGCCTTCGGCGCCTGGAAGGACAATGACATCGCGGTGGTTTATCAGCGTGGACCAGAGGGAAGTGCCCCCATGTCCAAGATTCTGCAATCCACAGTCAGGATGCTGACCGAACTAAAGGTGCAGTTTGACGTGGTGACTACATACATCCCATGGGACAAGTACAAGTTGCTCATCTTCCCAGACAATGTGCCGTTTACCGATGAGATTGCAAAGCGTGTGCGCCAGCACATCGCACGTGGCGGCAAGGTGTTCGCCACAGGCACATCTGGCTTGAATGTGGCGGGTGATGCCTTTGCCTTGCCTGAACTTTGGCCAGCCGCATACATCGGACCCTACAAGTTCAACCAGGTCTTTTACCAGCCAGAAGGGACATTCACGCAAGGTTTCCCCGATATGCCCATGTCATTGTATGCCGATGGGCAGGAGGTCAGGCCCTCCGAAGGCGCAAAGGTTGAAATGTTTTATGTGCAGCCTTACGGCAACAAGGGCTGGGATGGTCTGAGGCCAAACTACTACATTGCGCCTCATTTCAAGTCCGATGTGCCATTCCTGCTGCGCAATGACAGCGTCATCTACTTGGCGGCCAACATATTCGATGGCTATGCCTCGAAGGCACCTCGTCAGCACAAGGATCTGGTGGCAAACATAATTGACTTCCTGTATCCAGAACCCAAGCTGAAGCTGGCGCATTTCCCCAGTTTCGGGCGCGCATTCGTCCAGTGCCAGAATGGCTGCACTCTGGTGCATCTCATGTCCTACTGCCCGGAAAAGCGGGGCAATGCCATCGCCATCGAGGACAGGCCAGAGGTCTGCAACGCGGAGATTGCGCTGCGACTGGACGGCAAGTCCGTCACCAAGGTGTTCAGCGCACCAGACGGCGAGGCTCTGCCGATGGAGTGCAAGGACGGCTATTGCCAGGTGACTTTGCCATACTTTGCGGGCTATGCCCTGCTGGTGTTCGAGACTGTCTGACCATGGCATATACTACACGGGCATCTTTGCTGCGCGGAATACACGCGGGGGACGAGGCGTCCTGGAAGAGATTCTGGGACTTCTACTCCCCGCTGATTCTGTTCTGCGGCGGCCTTTTCGGCCTGCTGCCCGATGAGAAGCAGGATTTGAGGCAGGATGTCATGCTGGCCGTGATGAAGGATGCCCCCACGCCCAGATACGATAGCACACTGGGGCGCTTCAGGACATATCTTCAAGGCATAATCCGCCACAAGGCGCAGGACATACTGCGCAGACGCATCGGCGATGGCGTTGACATTTCTGTAATTGAGCAAATCCCAGATGATGACTACATCCAGCGGAAGATGGACGAGGAGTATGAGAACGTCATCTTCAATATGGCGCTGGACGAATTGAAGGACGAGCTTGACGAAAGGCAGTACATCGCATACGAGATGTACGCATTGCAGAATCGCCCTCCAGAAGAAGTGGCCCGCATTCTCGGCATGAGCGTGAATCAGGTGTATCTTGCCAAGTCCCGCGGTGTCAAGGAAATGAAGGCGATTGTTGAAAGGCTGAAGCGGGATGAGGAGTAAATGCGGGAAGGGGACACATTTGCAGGCTGCCGCATAATCTGCGTGTGCGGAACTGGCGCATACGGCACGGTGTATCTCGCCAAGGATGCGCTGGGCAGAAAGGTCGCCCTGAAGGTGTTCCATGCGGTTTCTCCTGATGACAAGGTGCTGGATGCATTGCGCCGCTATGCGGAATTGCCAGAATGCGGTAACATTCTGGTGAAGATACTGCATTTCGGCGTGGAGGACGGGCATCTCTTCTATCTTATGGAGGCGGCGGACAACGCATCGGAGGTGGATGGGCAGTACCAGGCCGATACCTTGGCGCTGCGCCTCCAGCGCAATGGCCGTCTGCGGCTGGACGAGGCGCTTGCCATTTACAGGCAGCTTCTTAACGGCATGGCTGTGCTGCATAATCTGGGACTGGTGCATCGTGACATAAAGCCAGCCAACATCTTCTATGTGAACGGCAAGGTCAAGCTGGGAGACCCAGACCTGCTCAATGACTATTCCAGGACCATGTCTGTGGCAGGCTCCCTGGGCTTCATCCCTCCCGAATTCCTCACTGCAAAGCAGCCAAAGACGCCAGTGGGTGACATATATGCCCTGGGAAAGACCTTCTACTGCGCCGTCACAGGCGAGGAGCCTGACGCATATCCGCATTATCCTACTGACTTGCCTGCGGACACTTTGTACAGCATAGTGCTGCCGCTCTCCAGAATATGCAACCGCAACCCTGATATGAGGGCGAACTCCTGCGGCGAATGTCTGGAGCTGATGTCCAATAAGCGCAATGCGGACACATCCCGATGGAGGCAGGTGCTCACGAAAATGGCATTGTCCAGTCGCTACAGGAATACAGTCCTGGCATTGGCTCTTGCATTGCTGGTCTGCGTCGGGTTCATTGGATATGGCGCATCCTTTGCAGTCGCTCGCATGAGGCGCGTCCGCGCCGAGGCAAAGGCGGAATGCGAAGCGAGGAGCAAGGAAATGACTGCGCTGCTGCCGCGCCTGGCTTTGCAACTTGACAAGGAGCAGATGGGCGACTTGGAAGGGCGCTTGTATCAGGCGAACAAAGCCCTGCAAAAGGGAAAGTTCAAGGCATTCAATCATCAGGTTGATGAGATTGAGGCGCAGCTGCGGCAATTGGCGGCAGATGCAGTGCCGCAGGAGGGCAAGGACTTCAATTCCGTGGCCAATATGCTGGGGTTTCTATCGTCCCCGCTTGGTTCGAAATGCCTGGACAAAAATGTGCGGGATAGGCTAATGAATTCAGCCAATGGGAGTGCCGAGAAATTAACTGTCACTCATTCGCCTTGTCTGGGCATGGATTTCAGGAATCCAGCGCATAGAACCAATATTCAGTTCAGAATGGCCTTTATGCCACCAGGCAGGTATATGCAGCCTGTTACCCCCCTATATTCATTAAACGAAAATAAAATGAAAGTAATTGAATATCCATATTGGATATTCGACAGGGAAGTCAGCAACGAACTGTGCAATCAGGTATTGGGTGTGGATTACGTCTCTGGCGAAGGACAGAGCATGCCTTGCACACAGCTTAACTGGTATGAGATCATACGCTTTTGCCAGACATTGACATCCCATTGGAGCAGCGCGTATGTTTTGCCGAAGGGCTATGCGGTTCGACCGCCGACGGAGGCGGAATGGGAGTATGCGGCTGTAGGTGGCTGGGCGGGCGTTGTCCCCGAAGTGCGTTCGGTTCCCAAGGCCATTCACACTGTTTACGAAGGGAATGCCAACGAATTAGGGATATATGACATGGACGGCAATTGCGCCGAATTGACGATTGCAGGAGCCTTGCCTGATTCGTCTGAAGTGGTTTTGCGGGGGAGAAATGTGGTTTTCTTCGGCAAGACGGGAGTTGGAAGCCGCTCCATTGTTGCCAGGGATGTCCTGAGGATTCCTGGCGCTGGCTTCAGGGTGGTTCTGGCGCCCACGCCTGATGACTTTTTCCAAAGGCAGTATGCCATGCCTCCTGTGGAGCTTCGTACCGCGCAGGTCAATGGCCGTCATTTTGCGGCGATTAGTACATATTATGCCGTTGTAAAGCATGATATGGCGCGGGAACTTGCTGCCTCATTGAAGGCGCAGTTGTATGAGTCCAGGTCATTGGAGGAGATTGCGCAGGTGTACAAGGCATTGCAGTTGCCTCGTTGGCCAGCTTTTCTGGGAGCACGCTATGAAAATGGCGCTTGGCTGCGTTTTTCGGACAAGCAGCCTCTGGCTCTGCCCAATCTCCCCAAGCCAAAGGGCGAGGCGTTCACCTCGCTTTGCTCCACAGAAAACAGTGTTATTTGCAACCTCCCCGACGATGCATTGCCGAACTTGATTCTTGAGTGGACCAGCGAGGAGGCATGGCAGGGCAGGGCGGATTTATGGAAAAGCGGCAATGGACCTTGCATCGTTGGCAAAATATCAGTGCAAGGCAGGGAGTTTATCCTTGTCAGGGGGACTATGGCCGGCTATTCCGCAGCCGCATTCTGCGGCATTGCGGGGGCTAGGCCAGCGGTTCTCAATGACGAGGCATTAAGAAAGGCCGTGATTGAACGCCTGAAGGATTTGGACTGCCCTGTGACCATCGGGGCTAACCTGCGTGGCCAAAAATGGCAATGGCTGGACAATTCACCAGTGTTCCCAGTAGAGAAAGATCCGCTTCTGGAGCCTGTGACAGGACGCTTCAGTATGACATATAAACACGTCATCCCCGTCCTTGTCATCTTTGGCGGCAAGCTTATGAGCACCCGTGAAACAGAGATGATGCTGGTTGAATTCCCCTAGGACTACAAGGAGCTAGCCAGCGCGGCCCGCGCTGGCCACTGCGGCAATGAATAAT
>JAFZZD010000761.1 GCA_017615955.1 Victivallales bacterium | reverse complement strand
CCCCTACGGGCCATTCTAAACGCTCAATTGACCAGCACGCCGTCAAGATAGGTTATTCCATTGCGGAAGAAAACGGAGGAGGCTGTCGCGGATGTGCCTTTGTTCCACAGGCTCAAGGCCGCATTGCGGTTAAGTGGCTCCGCATGTCCATCGCAATAGGCGGCATTTGCTTCAGTGCCGTATGTGTATTCCGAGATTTTGTTATCAGTTGTTAAAATATAGGCGGCACCGCCTCCATGGCGCCAAGCAATGTACGAAGCACTGATGCTTATGATGTCTGGGACGTGATGGCAGCCCTTGTCGGCGAACAGCAATGCCGCGCTGGGCGAGCAGAGGTTGCCTTCCTTGCGGGGCTTGTAGCTTGTCTTGCCAGAGGTGCCAGTTGGGTTGCTCTGGTATCCGAAGCCAATGGCGTTATGACCGTAATGGGAGAATTTGTAACCCTCGCTTATGGTTCCGCTGAAGCCTATGCTTTCCGCAGGGCACTTGAAGATCTGATAATCATTGTTGTTTGATGTATATCCCGTGGAAGGGGATGAGCCATAGATGTAGGGGTAGAGTGTGCTGTACCAGCCCTGTCCAGCGCCGCCACCTCTGGTGGATTGGATAATCCAGCCTTCATAATCATCAGTATATACCTTGGCGGCCAGCATGATCTGCTTCATATTGGAGAGGCATCCTATGTTTCTGGCCTTCTGCCTGGCCTTTGCCAATGCGGGCAGCAACATCGCCGCCAAAATCGCAATAATCGCAATCACTACCAGCAGCTCAATCAAAGTAAATCCATTTCTCTTCATGTGTTACCTCGGCTGTTTATTTTTTATGGTTGAAAATACATAGTGGCCTGTGGCCTGTGGACTGTGGCCTGTGGCCTGTGGACTGTGGACTGAATGGGATGAATGTCCAATGTTGAGCAGTTTTCCAACGCTCCACTGTCCACTGTCCACTGTCCACTAATCACTTAGAAATGTACTGTAATTGAACTCACCTGTTCGGCGATGGGCCTGTTCTGCCATGCCTTGGCGCTGTCAGGTTCGCCCAGGAATGCGTATTTGCAGTCATCGTCCAGAACAAACGTCTCATTGCATACCTGTCCGTCAGAGCAGACCTTGCAGGGCTTTATGTTCTGCCCGTCCAGTCGCATGGCGACGTGTGCCACACCCTGGCCACCATAGCCTTTCATGGCGATTTTCACGGCCTCTGGCTTCTGGTTCGCAGCCAATGGGAAGAAGCGCTCATAGAAGGTCGCCCCTGACTTGATAACGCTCTGGGCCAGGACGGTCTCCTGACCATTTTCAAGCAGGCTGATGGTGGTCATCTCCGCGCCGTATGCATTTGGCAATGCGAACAATATGCGCAGGTAATTGCCTGAGCGGAATTGTTTTGCCAGCTTTTCTGCTTCCTTGATGAAGTTTGCAAACCAGTCCGCAAGGCAATTTGGCGTGATATTTGGACGCCACTCGTTCCACAGAGCGGCGTATGTCTCGCCAAGTTGCCTGACATTCTCCAGGGAACTCGCGAAATTGCCTTCCTTGGCGGGATTCTCAAGTAGGCGCCTGAACTCAAGCTTCAGGTCAAAGAACGCGCAGCAAAGCTCAAGTGAAATTATGACCTCCTTTATCACCTTGCGGCCAAGTTCGGTTGTAACAAGCGACTGGTGCTCCTTCATCACGGCCAGCATCAGCTTGTGCTTTGCATAGGTGCCATAGCCGAATCCCTCGAACGGCATTGTGGCCAGCCATCCTGCGCTGTAATTCGAGATGCGCATCATCGTCTCCTCGCAGAATGCGCGGAACGCGGCGGTAAGCTGAGCATTGTCCACGCCGAGAAGTTCCGCGATTGCCTCCTTGAAATGCTGTGCCTCGTCGCCACCCTTGGCCCAGAGACGGCCAGCCGCCGCGATGGCCGGGAATGCCTTGTACATGAAGCGCAGATGCACACACCAGGTGGTCATAATGGCGCCCAGCAGATGGTTGCCATCTGCCGCGTATTCGGTGAAGGTCCTGGCATTGGCGGAGCAACGCGCATGAGGCGCAATGAGATATTCAAAGCCCAATTTCTCATATTGAGCCAGGCGATGTTCCCGGTGGCGGTTGCCGAAATGCCCGCGCGTTACCGTGACGTCATCGTCATAGACCCAATGCGCCATGACTATGTCGCGGGGCATCTCTGGAAGCACGGTGGGATAGTATTCGAACATGTCATCCCACATTATCACGCGGCGCTTCAGCTTGTTGACCACGATGGAATGCACTTTCAGAATGAAGTCGCGATACAGGCGGCATTCCTTCGCAAAATCGAAGCCGTCCTTTGTGCAATGGTCGCAGAAGCCCAGGTCCCAGGTCTCGTCTCCGCCGATGTGGAAGTATTCCGAGGGAATCAGCTCCGCCAGTTCGGTGAGGTAGTTTTCAATG
>JAFZZD010000760.1 GCA_017615955.1 Victivallales bacterium | reverse complement strand
TACAGCGCAGCCAATGTCGTTCTGGGCATTGGCGTGACGGAATTTGTGCCAGGTGTGAATGACTTCAACACAGCCCCGCCAGAAAAGGCGCTTATGCCCACAAGGCGGGAATCCGCGTATGCATTCGGACCAGAGAAGCTTCCTGAAAGGTGCACAATCCGCATTGCAGGCACGAAAGGCGGAAAACAGATGTTTGAGCATCGTATGCGCTATGACAAACGTGGTCTTCTGCCATTCGACGTCACCAATGTCACCGCGACGGAGGACTTCAAATGCCTGGGGGCAGAAGTAAGCCTTGGAGAGGATAGGAAAGGGCTTTTATTTGAACTCTCATTAAGCGATGATTCTGGGAAAAAAGCCGTATCAATCGTGGAGAAGGCCGCATCAAAATGGTATATGAAGCTGCCGCTGACTGGCGTTGCGCCTGGAAGATACATTTTCGCGGCGCGTCTGCTTGATGAGGACAAGAACGAAGTGCAGAAAATCAGCGGTGGTTTCATCGTGTTCCCCGAAAAGCCAGTATGGCTCGGCAATCGACTGGGCATGTCGGACGGGAAGGTGCCCGCACCGTGGACACCACTTGAAATTAACCCCGACAATGAAGTCAAATGCTGGGGGCGCACATATAGGCTTGATTCAGGAGGGCTGCCCAAGGAAATCATCGGGCAAAACGGGGTAATCGCTAAAAATGTCCGCTTTACGTCTGGCAATGCCCAGTTCAAGCCGCTGGACTTCAAATGGGAGACACAGGCGGCGGACAAGGCGGTATTCAAATCCACGTTGGGGCTGAACGGGCACAGGATCCACATCACAGGCACTCTTGAATTCGATGGTATGCTCTGGCTAGAGGTTGACTGCATCCCCGAAAAGGGAAAGCAATTCCCGAATCTTGCCTTCCAATACGACGCGCCCGAGGAATACGCGCTGCTGGCATATTGCGGCGAACATCTCTCCAGGCACAGCGGCATCATACCAAAGGAAGGCTGGAGCAAACCCCTTCTGGAGCACGAGGCGTTCTGGATAGGCAATGACAGCGCTGGCCTCTATTTCTTCGCGGATGATTTGCGAGGATGGAACGTCAAAGTGCTGGAGGATGTCAAGGCTACAGCTGGGCCAATCGCCAATGGCAGAAGAATCGTGAATGTGCCGCTTCTTGAAAAGGCGGTCAACAAGGCAGGCAGCAAATATCATCTGGAGTTCGGCATTCTGGCCACGCCAAGCCGACCAATGCCAAAGGGATTCAGGAACTGGCGCATTAACAGCGGCGTTGACGAGGAGACACACCATTTCTATGCACGTGGCATAACTAAGTTCTTCAATGCGCCTATTCCATTGGCGCAGCATGCCAATGGCAATCTGGACTACTGGAGAAAGAGGAACATCATCGCGCCTGTTTATCTGGCGTTCCTGTATCTGTCCCCATTCTGCGACGAGTACCGCTGGTTCGGCAAAACCTGGAGCGGCGAACTGAAGCCTAGTCATCGCTATGTTCCAGAAAACGCAATCGAACACTACCTCATCTGCCCCGCTGCACCAGGATACAACGACTACTATATTCACAGTCTGGACAAAATGCTGACTGAAACCAAGGCGGATGGCATATATTTCGACTATATGCAGCCTGACATATATCGCTGCAAAAGCAGCGTGCACGGCTGTCTCTGGAAGAGAAACGGAAAATATCATTCGTCTTCGCGTCTGAAGGCATCCCGCGAATGGGCGAAGCGCGTGTATATCCTTATGAAGCAGCACAACCCCGATGGTCTCGTCGTCTTCCACGATTCGTCTGGCTTCTCGCCCGCAGTGCACTCATTCTGCGATGTGACCTGGAGCGGCGAGCACACAACGCGTCGTATGTTTGAAAATAACCTCAGCTACCACGACATCTTCGAGTTGGATAAGTTCCGCGTAGAGTTGCGGCACGAGCCATGGGGCGTTCCACGCGTATTCCTGCCCCAGTATCTTAGGGCGGTTTCTCTTTGGGACAATAACAGGTTCGGTGATGCCAAGAAACTTGGATGGAATGGGCAGTATAAGGCATTCTGCAATGACCCGACCATAACCAAGGAC
>JAFZZD010000759.1 GCA_017615955.1 Victivallales bacterium | reverse complement strand
TTTCTCCATCATCGAGCCGCCGGACTGCATGGCGAAGCGTCTCCATGGCGAGCGTGCTATGACGGAGGATATGCCTGGCATCACCAGTTCGTCCGCCTCTATGGAGACGACGCGCCCGATGCGCCCTGAATCCAGGGTTTCCCGTATGATTTCGTAGAACGGCGTGGAGCGCAGCACAAATCCAAGGATGATTTGCGAGTTGTGCCTGCGAACCACGTCCAGCAGCTTTTCGCTGTCTTCCATGGTCGTAGTGAGGGGCTTTTCCAAGGCGAGTGGCAGCCCGCGCTCCAGCACGGCCATTGCAGGCTCGCAGTGCCGGTTGTTCGGCGTCGCGATGACCGCGCCGTGGAGTTCCCTTTCCTTGTCCAGAAGCTCTTTCCAGTCCGTGTAGTGGCGTATGCTCCTCTCATCGACTTTTGCATAGTCCAGCATGTTTTTGACATGGGGCCAGGATGGGTCTGCGCATGCCACGATTTCCGCCTTGCCTGAGTCAACCAATGGCTTTGCGTAAGCCAGGCTGCGTGCTCCGCAGCCTATCATTGCAACCTTGAATTTTGTCATTTTCCGCACCTATTGCTTTGGAATGAATATTGCGCCTGCTGCGATTGAGTTGCCGTCCTTGATGATTGCCTGGATTGCCCGTTGCATTTTTGTGGGCGGGTTGGGATTTTCTATGCTGACGCCTCTAAATGTGAACACGCGGCGGATTGCGTCCTTGCTGTTGTTGGGGTAGTTGATGGCCTTGCCCAGGTTCTGGAAGCGCAGGATATTTGCGGTTGGGGGCAAGTAGTTTCTGTAAATCGGATTCAGAAACCATGACTGGCAGAAGAAGCCCTTGAAATCCCAGTCAGGATGGTATTTGGCGAAGAAGTCCTGGGCACGGCGGAAGGATGCCTTGCACGCCTCTATGTCCAGCGGACCATTGGCGGGAATGTGGAAACCTGCCACATTGTCGTCCTTTGCCACGCCGTATTCGGGGAAGTCAAATGGGCTTGTGCGCTGGTAGAACTGCAGGCGCCCCAATGTGATGTTGTGGGCATTCAATATTGAGAAATGCCAGTTGAATTCGTTGTTGCACGTGTCCAGCCAGAGCGTGCCGTCGTCCTTGTCGTGTGTGTGCCATGAGATGTCCGGCATTGCCTCCAGCCACATGTCTTCGGTGTAGCCCCTTTCCAGATACCGCTGGCGTGAAGCTGGCATCATGAAGCAGTATGCAGCCACCATGAACACGCTGCGTTCACCTTCATCCAGGCCAGATGGCAGGTTCAGGGATTCCCAGATTTTGGGGAAGGCTGGCCAGTCTGCCATGATTGCCGCAACGTAAGTTTTGATTTGCGGCAGCAGACGTTCCCAGTTTGCCAGTACAAAGGTCTGCCCCTGTGGGCTGATTTTTGCAGTTTTCAGTGCTGCTTCCAGCTTCTCAACTGTGTATTCAATAACCATAATTATTCAATGACCTCCTTCAGACAACATTGGTATTTGGAGAAGATAGTTCTGGGTGCTTTCTTTTGCGTTAATGTAATGCGGAATTGATAAATGCACGGGCGAACTGACATTTTTGTTCTGCATTTTCAGAAGTAGTTCTGCTTCTGCAATCCCGCAGAGAGTGTAGTTCAGATCCACGGATGAGAGGGAAGGGGACATAAGATTGGAGCCGTCTCCAAAGCTAAGTATTGCCAGGTCTCCTGGAATCTTCAAGGAGCGTTCCTTGGCGATGCGGTATGCTTGGGCAGCCATATATCCTGAATAGCAATAAAGAGCATCAAGTTGCCTGTCGCGGATGATGCGTATCAAATCGTCTTGACAGTCTTCGGGACAAGTCCTGAATACCAGTTCTGCCGCTTCGTATGCCCCTTTCTTCCTTAACTCCTCTGCCATTGCCTGTGAGGAAAGCCCCAGGCGCTGTTGGTTGCGGATGTCATTGGAGCAGAATGTGGCGATGCGGCGGTAGCCAAGCCCCAGCAAGTAGTCATAGCCAGAAAGCCAGGCGGACCTGATGTCTGTCCCCACGCTGCTGAAAATATGTGCCAGTGTGTTGTCGTGGTCCTCCCTGTTCAGGATGACCGGCACTGTGCATTGGCTCAATGTCTTGATGAATGGCTCGTTGCCTGTCATGGCGGCGCCGAAAAAGAGTACGCCGCAGTATTTTTCCGAGATTTTTTCAGCCGATTGCAGGAAGTGGAAAGATGTGCTTTCCATGCGGTAGCCTTTTTCCTTGAGGCGCATTTCAAATGAATGGAGGACAGCTTGGATATGACTGGTTCTGAATGAGCCAGTATCGGAGGCATGGACTACCAGCACCTGCCTTTTCATTTCGCTGTTGATGATGCGTGTTCCATAATAGTGCGAGCGGGATATGAGACCTTCTGTGGCCAGGCGTTCCAGCGCGGCGCGGAGTGTTACTCTTGATATGCCAAGTTGGCTGCTAAGTACAGGTTCGCTGGGGAATCTGTCTCCAATGCTTCCGTTTAGGATCATGCCTAGAATACGCTTGTAGGCTATATCCTTTTTCAATTCAGATTTGGATTTTGAGATCATAATACAACCGCATTGCAAGCAAGAAAATGGCTTTTTCAATAAGGTATATAATACAACTTAATAAGTCAATACGATACAACTTAAAAATAAAACATTTAATATTGCACTTGCGTCGGCAGTGTTTTTTTAGTAGAATATGCATGAGACTAAAAAATAAGTTGTATTATCTGGACAATGGAAGTTGTCTAGTCTAATTTAAAGCAAAAAGGGACAGAACGCAAGAAAGGGAATCACGAATGGAAATTGACAAAGGATTGCAGGAAAGGCTTTCTGCTGAACTGAATGCTTTCAAGGAATATGCAAAGCTTGCCGCTCAGGAAACGGGGCATAAACTGGGTGAAAGCTGTGCGCCTGACGCGGACTTGACTGGACAGTGCGAAGTGCCTCCAGCCGCAGCCGCATATTATGCCAAGGTGGCAGAAAAGAGCGCCCGAATTGACGAGTTGATCATTCAGGGCATTCGCCAGATTGAGGACAAGGCGGACTTGGCACTGAAGGTGCCACGCAGCAAGGCATGGGTATGGGGCGGACCGACTCCGTTCTGGTTCGGTTCTTTGGCGGATGACACGCTGATCAAGGGGGCGGAATACTTTGACGTGCCGAATGTGGTGTATGTTGGCGGTCCCGTGGAGGAGAAGTACATCGCCCCGTTGGCGAAGTTCGACAAGGTGATGGTGCAGATGACGGACACCTGCCGCGCCAAGCAGTTCCAGCCAGAGAGCGACGAGGAATGCGCGGCCAAGGCAAGCGCATTTTCCGCAAAGTATCCCAACATCATCTCCGGCATGCTGGATGACGCCACCCATACTGGCCATAACAAGGAGCTTAAGCTGAATGGAGAGGTCTTCAGGAAGGTGCAGGAAAGCGCGAAAAAGCACAATCCCGCCATGCAGGTCAGCTGCGTGATCTATATGCATGAGCTTGACCAGTATGACTTTACGCCGATGCTGCCCTACATCGACAGGGTGGTTTTGTGGTTCTGGTCGAAGCAGGATCTGTTGAGGCTTGGCGAGCGCATCGAGCGTTGCCGCCAGATCTTTGCTGGCAAGGAGATTTTCCTGGGCATATTCATCCACGACTATGGCTGCGCCGATCTGGGCAACCCGCCTGAATGCCTTAAGTTCCAGATGCACAAGGCGGCCCGCCTGATCAAGGACGGCAAGCTGGGCGGCATTGTCATCCTGGGAGACAGGGAAATACGCAAGTGGCCTGCAAGCGCACAGGCTGTGAAGGATTGTCTTGAATAATAGTTTTTAGATAGTTGTCCAACCAATTTTAAGGAGACGCAGATGAAGAAGAGATTTACTTTGATTGAGCTACTGGTGGTCATAGCGATCATAGCCATTCTGGCTGCCATGCTTCTGCCCGCGTTGAGCAAGGCGCGTGAAAAAGCACGTGCCATTGGCTGTGTAAACCAGCAGAAGCAGATTGGCACCTATCTTTACTTGTACCAAGACGACTATGATGGAATGATCCTCAACCACAGTCTTTACTATGTGCTTGGGGATGCAGGTGGCAATGTGACTGGCGACACCAGTTCAAGCTACAAGACCATGCACAACGGCTATCTCCATATCCTGGATTACCTGGGCTACTACAAGGCATTGGGTGGAGGGAAGAACGCCCAATTGTACTACTGCCCCTCGGCGCTGACTGGCGACAAGAATCCTGCACTTGGAACCAACATCTATTATGCGATGTACTATGGCATATCGTATGCGTACTCATTTGCAAGCAAGGCACTTTCCCCAAAGAAGCTGTGGAAGTCCAGCGAGGCTGTGAACCCTTCAGCGAAGATTTATCTTGCGGATTCCATCAACAAAGGTGGCAATACCGATACAGGAGGCCCAACTATGAATTATTGCTTCTATGCACGTGAAGGCTATCCCAATGCCTCAATTTATGCCTGGCATAGCGGCAGATGCAACGTTCTCTTCCTGGACGGGCATGTCTCAAGCGTAAACGCGCCGGGAACAAGCCTGGAATCCACCAATGCCCTTTACCATGTGCCTCCATACAACACCATTGACAACTGGTATCCGGACAAGGACGTCAAGTAGTAGTTTGCAGTGTATTGCCGTGGTAAGCCACGGCAATTTTCATAATTGCCTAAATTGGGTTGTGTTTTTGCCACATTTCATGTGGTGCCGTATTCATTTTGTCTTTGTCTTATGAAGGTATTGTATCCTGACATCTACAGTTTTGACCAGTTGTTCACCTTTTCAGGTCTTGAGGGAAGGACTGATTACAGAAATATGCTGACCTTGCTTTCACGCAAGGAGCGTTTCACCTATTGGGCCATGCTGCCTGAACGCAATGGTACCATACGCATACCGGATTACGACGGCCCCATTACGGTGTGTTCTGACTTTGCCTCGTTCGGCCCGAACAGAATGTTGCTTGCCGATGCCTGGAATCTTCTTATCGAAGGCGAGGCTGTTTTCGAGGATGTGGATGAAAAATACTACGAGATCGTACGGGGCAATGGAAAAATACTGTTTGCGACAAAGGGCTTCCTCCACAAAGAATATCTTGATGCGGACTTTGACGCGCTCTATGAGAAGAAGAAAAGGGCTTTTGATGCGCTGGCAAGCTTCCCAGATGTGGAGGATGAAGACATGGCCATGGCTGTGACAAGGGCATGTTCCGTCCTGCGTTCCTGCGTGTATTCGGCTGAAGATAGGTTCAAGGCGCATTGGGTGACGCCTGACAGGTGGCCGCATAGAAACTGCTGGATTATGGATTCCGTGTATCAGGCGCTAGGCCTGCAGTATTTTGACAGGAAGGCCGCTGAAGAGGCGATATGTTCGCTGTTTGACTACCAGGAGGACAGCGGCAAGGTACCTATGACCGCAAGCCCGACATACGTCACGCCTTCCATGATACAGCAGCCGGTCATTGCCAACGGCCTGAAGGCTATTGGAGCATCACGCGAGGTAATTGAGTACGCATTGCCGCACTTGGTTGCATTTGTGGAGTGGGTGCTGGTCCACCGTGATCTGGATGGGGACGGCGTGCTGGAATGGATTACTGACGGCTCATGCAAGGTCTGCCCCTGCGGCGAGAGTGGAATGGACAATTCGCCACGCTTTGATTCCATGAAGATCTGCGGCGCTGTGGATTTGACCTGCTTCATCTCGCGTGAATGCGAAGTCATTGCGGAATTCGCACAGCAGCTGGGCAAGACGGACATACAGAAGCATTTCAATGCCTACCATGAAAGGCTCAACCAGCTCATTGAAAAATACTTCTGGAATGAAGATATGAGCTTCTACACTGACTTTGAGATATACGGAAGGAAGCAGACAAAGGTGTCTGCCGTGTCTGGCTTCCTGCCGTTGCTATGCGGCGCGGCCTCGCCCGAGCATGCGGCAAAGCTGGCGGAGCATACGCGGAATCCCAAGACATACGGCACATACTATCCGCTGCCGTCCGTAAGCGTGTCTGATCCTTCCTTTGAACTGGATATGTGGCGTGGACCCGTATGGCACATCTTCAACTACCATGCGGCGGAAGGACTTGACAGATACGGATACCATCAAGAGGCGGACCATATACGCCGCAGGACGGTGGAGGCTGGCCTGCGCTATTTCAAGGAGTTCGGCGCCTTCTACGAGTTCTACGACCCATTCGGAAAGATCGCGCCTGGAAGCATAAACCGCAAAGGTTCAAATCATCCTGATGACTGCGAATGGGTGCATAGAGCTGTGCATGACTACGGATGGAGTGCGGCTGTGTTCTTG
>JAFZZD010000758.1 GCA_017615955.1 Victivallales bacterium | reverse complement strand
CGATGCCCCGCCTGATTTTCATGCCTCGGAGCGCGTCTGGTACATCGGTGCCGCTGATCATCCAAGCGAGGTATATATCACCGAGCCGTACAAGGACGCGAATACAGGCGGCATGTGCTTTACGGTCTCCACGCTGCTTTCAGACGGGAAGACCGTCGTGGCCATGGATTTGAATTTCTCGAAGGTGCAGGAGTCCCTCGGGGAAATGACAGCTGGCAAAGATGTGTCCGCGATGATTGTCACAGAGGGCGGCCTGATCGTGGGCTTTACCGATATGTCACTGGTGGGTAAAAGCGTATTGGAAAAGCTCCCTGAATTCACGGAGGTGCTTCGCCGAGTTACCGCTTCCCGCGTCCATGACAGTTTTCGCGTGAGGCTGGACAGGCGTCCCTGCGTCATCTTCTCATCCGAGACGAGCAACCGCTGGTATCTGATTCTCAGCATCGGCGCGGATATACTCTATGCCGAGAGCCGTCGGCAGATTGCGGCGATTGCATCCGTGAATCTGCTGATGCTGCTAGTCACGCTGTCTTTCTGCCTGTTCAGTGCCAGGAGTCGTCTGCGGGCGGCCTCGGTTGTTGAAAACAGCAAAAAGAACATGGATGCGCTTTCTGACAAGTTGCGGGTGCTGACAGCGCGGCTTCAGCGCCTGGGTGATGCGCAGCTGATCAAGGAGGGGGACGAGGACTATACAGGGCACGTCAGGGACTGCGGTGAACAGCTATCCTATCTTTCGGAAGAGGTGCACTCCTACTCCGAGGAGCTGCGGGCAAATATAGAAAAAGAGAAAAACCAAAGTGCAAGGCCAAGAAAGGATGCCTCGAAGGCGCCGTCCCGCTCCGTGCTCAGGGGCGTGATTGCCGTGCTTGTGGTCGCGATGGTAGTTGTCCTGTTTTTCTGCTTCCGAATAGCCGCGAACCTGGGTGACACACGCCTCAACCGAGAAGTTGACCGCTATGAGAACCAGCTCGGAAAGTGGATCACGGAGCAGACAAGTATCCTCTACATGTTTACCGATGCCATTTCCGCCCAGCCAGAAATCATGAATGACTATGATAGGGCAGTAAACTGGCTCAACGGCATCGCCAAACAATACCCATATATATCCGCCTGCTATCTGGCAAAT
This sequence comes from Victivallales bacterium, assembly GCA_017615955.1. The sequence continues at coordinate 3,190 of JAFZZD010000758.1, read as the reverse complement.
CCCCACGCCAAGATCCCAGTAATCATGAACACTGGCTGGATGCCAGGAGAGAATGACCGGCCGGAAACCCGCCCCTGGTACAAGGCCACGGAACTGGCTCCTAACCACTTCAGCATCTCAGCACCTTATTTTGATGTGCAGACTGGCAACTACTGCATTACCTTCTCCCGCGTCGTCTATGGCAAGAACAATGAGTTCCTGGGAATATTCGGCGTTGACTTCTTCCTGGACAACCTGATTAGGATTCTGGGCGAAAGCTATACGAGCACAGGATATGCGTTTCTGGTGGATTCCAAAGGCAACATCATCAACCACCCGAATGACAAATACGAGAATGCCAGTGGCAAGGGCGTAAGCATTGAGGATACGGAATACGCCGAGGCATACCACAGCCGTGGCATCACGGCTCTTCGTGATTACTCCGGGCGTCTTGTTTCCTGCCTTACCCGAGGCACGGAATCTGGCTTTACCGTGGTTGTTGCCCTCAGAACTTGGGACATTTACGGCAGTGTTTTGCTTGTGTTGCTGTTCAACATCGTCCTGTTCGGCATTTGCATTGCCTTCATCGTATCTCTGATCAGGCATCTGATCAGATGGCAGAGTGGCGTCAATAAGCAGCTTATGGAGGCCATGACCACCGCACAGAACGCTGACAAGGCAAAATCCAAGTTCCTCTCGAACATGAGCCACGAGATACGCACGCCGATGAACGCCATCATCGGACTGGACAACATCGCTCTGAAGGATCAGAATCTGCTTCCGCATACCAGGGAACAGCTTGAGAAAATCGGCGCCAGCGCCAAGCATCTTCTCGGTCTCATCAACGACATTCTTGATATGAGCCGCATCGAATCTGGGCGAATGACGCTGAAGGACGAGGAATTCAGCTTCCAGGAATTCCTGGAGCAAATCAACGTAATGGTCAATGGGCAGTGCATGGACAAAGGGCTGCGTTACGACTGCGTGATTGTCGGAAATACCGAGGATTGCTATGTGGGGGACGGAATGAAGCTCAAGCAGGTGCTCATCAACATCCTTGGCAACGCCGTGAAGTTCACTGAGGCGCCGGGCTCTGTCACCCTTACCGTGGAGCAGACCGCCAGTTTTGAGAATCACCGTAGCCTTTGCTTCGTCATACGGGACACGGGCATCGGCATGAGCAAGGAGTTCATTCCCAAAATAGTCGAGGCATTCTCGCAGGAAAGCGAAGGTGCCAGCAACAAATACGGCAGCACGGGTCTGGGCATGGCAATCACCAAAAACATCGTCACCCTGATGAACGGCAATATTCATGTGGACAGTGAAAAGGGCGTGGGCACTACATTCACCGTCACCGTCACGTTGAAGGTCCCAGGGGAGAGTGCCCATAAGGATTACAGCAAGGCAATTCCGACTGGCATGCGCGCGCTGATTGTGGATGACGAGCAGATCTCGTGTGAGCACGCAAGGCTGGTGGCCGAGGCTGTGGGCATAAAGGCGGACATTGCCGCCAGTGGCCCGCAGGCCTTGGATATGTTCCGCGCCAGCATTGCCCAGGGCGAGCCGTATCAGCTGATTCTGACTGACTGCAAGATGCCTGGCATGGATGGCATCGCCTTCACGCGGGAGCTGCGCAGCATTGACGACGGCAAGACCATGGTGATTCTGCTTACAGGCTACAGCTGGGATGACAAGGAGGATGAGGCCAGGAAAGCGGGGGTGGACACCATTATGTCAAAGCCGCTGTTTACCGATAATTTGACCCACAGCGTGCAGGCGATTCTGTCACAGCGTGAAAAATCATCGGAGATTGCCTCTAACCAGGACGCCGATGCAAGCGCGACGCCTGCAAGACTGGAGGGTCGCCGCATACTGGTGGCGGAGGATATGGACATCAACGCCGAGATTCTCATGGCTGTGCTGGAGATGGAGGGAATGCAGTCAGAGCGGGCTGAAAACGGCCAAATTGCCGTGAAGTTGTTCTCGGAGCATCCTGCTGGATATTACGACGCGATCCTTATGGATGTGCGGATGCCTGTGATGGATGGCCTTGAGGCCACAGCTGCGATTAGGGCTCTGAATCATCCAGACGCGGCGCAGATCCCCATCATCGCCATGACCGCAAATGCCTTTGACGAGGATGTGCAGCGATCACTGCAGGCTGGCATGAACGCGCACCTCTCCAAGCCAGTGGAACCCGAACGTCTTTTCAAAACACTTGAGCAGATGATCCACAGCAGAAATACTGGGGAATGCTGACCAACAACAGCCGTTTGGCAGTCACGCGTCCTGACGCGCGGCCAGGGTTGTTTTGCGCGGCCAGGGGCCGCGCATCAGGACGCGATGTTTCCATCCGCCCTTGGCATTGCAGAACAACAGCCGTTTGGCAGTCACGCGTCCTGACGCGCGGCCCCCTGGTCGCGCGGGGCACCCCCTCGGTAACAGCCGTTTGGCAGTCCGCTTATGCCACGGATTTGCGGAAGCGGGCAAGTGAGCTGGCGAAAAGCACTGCGCCTATGCCGCCAAGCCAGACGAAGGGTTTCCATACGACATCCAGCCCAGCGCCACGATAGAGAATTGCCTGGCTGAGCTGCACAAAGTGTGTGGTTGGCGCGAAGTTCATGATAAGCTGTATTGCCTCAGGCATGCTCTCCCGTGGCGTCATGCCGCCAGAGAGCATCTGCATCGGGATGAGCACCAGTAGCAGCAGCATGCCCAGCTGGGGCATGCTCTGGGCAATGCACGCAAGGAATATGCCCATGGATGTGACTGCGAACAGATGCAGCGCCAGACCGCTTGTGAACAGAACCACAGAGCCGCCTATGGGCACGTGCATAAAACCCTTTATGACCACCAGCACGGAGAAGGTCGCTGAAATGAGGACCGCCACGCCCATGGACCATATCTTGGACGCGATGATCTCAAATTCCGTGACTGGCATGACAAGCAGGTGCTCCAGCGTGCCGTTTTCACGCTCCTTGATGAGCGCGGCTCCAGTCAGGATGATGGCCAGCATCGTGATGTTGTTTATGAGCTGCATGACAGCCTGGAACCAGGACATTGTCAGGTTGGGGTTGAAGCGGTTGCGGATGACGCATTTTGCCATAGACGAGGCCTCGCCATTGGTGAATTTGCCGATTTCCTTCAGGGCGATCTGCTGGATGTATTCCGCGCCAGTGAAGGCCTGCGACATGCGGGTGGCGTCCACATT
>JAFZZD010000757.1 GCA_017615955.1 Victivallales bacterium | reverse complement strand
GCTTGCGGCTACGAGGGCTTGCGGCTTCGAGGGCTTGCGGCTCCGTGGGTTTGCGGCTACGGGGGCTTGCGGCTACGAGACGGTTTAGAGTTGAAGCTAGAGGATGACCTTGTTCAAGGAGTATTCCACCAGGCCTTCCGCGCCAGCCAGCATGAGGTCTGGAATAAGGTCCCTTGCCACGTACTTGTCGATGATGGTTGTGAGGGAGAACCAGTTCTCGTCGGAGAGGTGCGCCACAGTTGGGCGTTGGAGGGCGGGCAGCTTTGCCAGCACGGCATCCAGCTTGTCCTTATGGACGTTCATCATGAGGCCGACCTTGTTTTCCGCCAGCAGGACTGACTTCAGCAGCAGGGCCAGTTTCTTCATCTTGGCAGACTTGAAGGCATCCTTTGCGGCTTCCTTGTTGGCGATGAAGCGAGTGGTGGTCTCGCAGAGGGTGTCAATGATGCAGAGGTTGTTTGCCTTGAGGCTGGAGCCGGTTTCGGTGATTTCGACGATGGCATCCGCCAGGTGAGGTGGCTTGACTTCGGTTGCGCCCCAGCTGAATTCCACGCTGGCATTGACGCCGTGCTTCGCCAGGTAGCGCTTTGTCATGCCCACTGCTTCAGTTGCGATGCGCTTGCCTTCCAGGTCCTTCGCGCATTTGATGTCTGAACCGTTTGGCACTGCCAGCACCCAGCGCAGCGGAGCCCTGCCGACCTTGCCGTACACCAGTTCTGCGATTTCCACCACGTCTGCGCCGCTTTCCTGTATCCAGTCATAGCCAGTGAGGCCGCAGTCCAGAAGACCTTCGCCCACATAGCGTGCCATTTCCTGTGCGCGGATGAGGACGCACTCTATTTCAGGGTCGTCGATGGATGGGTAGTATGAGCGGGACTGGATGTCTATCTTGTATCCTGCCTTGGCGAACATCTCGACTGTGGTGTCTTCCAAGCTGCCCTTTGGCAGGCCCAATCTTAAAACTGACATATTGATTACCTCCGTTATTTCTTGTAAACAGTTGCGGGATCGAAAACGCGTTCCTCGATGATGGTGAGGGAGCCGTCTTTCTCAACTTTCCTGAAGAAGCAGCTGGGATAGCCCTCGTGGCAGGCGGAACCGCCAACCTGCTCGATCTTGAAGATTACGCTATCCAGGTCGCAGTCCACCAGGATTTCCTTTACCTTCTGGATGTTGCCGCTGGATTCTCCCTTCACCCACAGCTTCTTGCGGGAGCGAGTCCAATAAGTAGCGATGCCAGTTTCCAGAGTCTTCTGCCATGCCTCCTTGTTGATGTAGGCGAGCATGAGCACTTCACCTGTTTTCCAGTCCTGCGCCACTGCGGGGATCAGCCCGTCCGCGCTTTTTGAAAAGTCCAGTTCTACCATAGTGATTTTCCTTTCTGTCGATATTGTCAATCAAACATTAAAGCGAACATAGACGCAGTCCCCGTCCTGGACCACGTATTCCTTGCCTTCTATCCTCAGCTTGCCTGCTTCCTTGGCTGCGTTCCAGCTGCCGTGGGACACCAGGTCGTCGTATGCCTCCACCTCCATTCGGATGAAGCCGCGTTGCATGTCCGTATGGATTTTGCCTGCCGCCTGTGGCGCGGTGGAGCCTCGGGTGACAGTCCACGCGCGGGTTTCATCGGGGCCGGTGGTGAAGAAAGTGATGTAGTCCAGCATGCGGTAGCCAGTGTGGATGACTCTTTCCAAGCCAGAGGCGGTGGCGCCGATGTCCTCCAGAAATGCCTTTGCCTCCTCCTCATCCAGCTCCTGGAGTTCCTCCTCCAGTTTGGCGCATACGGGGATGACTTCCATGCCATGTTCCGCAGCGGAGGCGATGAGTTTCTTGGATAGCTCGTCTTTGCCGAAGGAGCGGAAATGCTCCTCGTCGGTATTTGCGCATACGAAGGCTGGCGTCAATGTGAGCAGCTGCATCTGCTTTACGATGGGGGCGAGTGTGGCGTCAGACTTGTCGTATGTGGGGACGATGCCCTGGTTGAGGCTTTCCAGGAATGCCTCCGCCAGCTGCGCTTCAGCCTTTGCCTCTGGCGTGCCGCCGCAGCGTGTCAGCTTCCTGGCTTTTTCAAGGCGCTTTTCCAGGACTTCCATGTCCGCCAGCATAAGTTCCGTCATGATGAGTGAGAGGTCCCTGCTGGGATCCACGGTTTCCTTGACATGAATGATGTCATTGTCCTCGAAGAGGCGCACCACGTGGGCCACTGCGTCCACGCTGCGTATGTGACCCAGGAACTGGTTTCCCAGGCCTTCGCCCTTGCTTGCTCCTTCCACGAGACCGGCGATGTCAATGAATTTCATTGTGGCGGGGACCACCTTGGCGGAATGTTCGATTTCCACCAATTTGGCGATGCGCGGGTCTGGCACGGGGACGATGCCCGTGTTGGGTTCAATCGTGCAGAAGGGGAAGTTGGCCGCAACGGCTCCGCCCTTGCAAAGTGCATTGAAAAGCGTGGACTTGCCTACGTTGGGAAGCCCTACGAAACCACATTCAAATCCCATTGGTTCCTCCCTGGTGCGTCACTTGTCGTCGTTGCCGAAAAGGTCCTTCAGCGTGTAGCCGCCCTTATCAGTTCCCTTGCCTTTTTCCTTTTCCTTGGACTTCTTGTCCTCTTCCTCTTCTTCCTCCAGGTCGTCCACGTCTATGATTTCCATATCGTCGTCATAGTCGTCCTCGAATTCCTCGTCATCTTCGCTGAACTCCTCGTCTTCCTCATCGTAATCTTCGTCGTAGTCGTCCTCGAAGTCATCGTCCTCATAGTCGTCCTCGAAGTCCTCGTCTTCGCTGTCGAAGGGTTCTTCCTCGTCCCAGGATGCCTGGTTTTCCTGCGAAGGCGGTGGCAGTTCCTCGCCGCCCTGGTAAATGATGAGATTCTTGTCCCAGAGTTCTTCCAGGCAGTAGTGGCGTCTCATTTCAGGTGTCATGATGTGAACTATGATGATGCCGTAGTCCAGCACCAGCCATTGTGAGCTGCCGCCTTCCTGCCCGCGTGGACGCACGCCCTGTTCCAGGAGTGTCCTGCGGAGATTGTCCGCCAATGCGCGGATGTGCTGCATGGAGGTTCCGCAGCAGACAAGGAAGTAGTCCGCCAGAATGCTGTCCTTGCTTTTGTCAAACAGAACAATGTCCGCCGCCTTTTTTTCTTCGCAGATTTTGACGCAGCGCATTGCTATTTCTTCGATTTGCTTGTTTTCGTTATCCATTTGATGTGCCTCCGTGGAGTTGAGTTGTATTTAACTATTTTGATACAGGTGGTGCTCGGCTATGTAATCTATGACTTCCTGGGGCAGAAGTTCGCTAAGATCACTGCCTTCCGCGATGCGGTTTCGCACCTCTGTTGAGGAAATTGGGAAGGTTGGCACGTCATTTCCGTCAAGGATGGAGTCGCGCAGCTTGTTTGCTCCTCTTGAGCCAAATGCCTTTTCCAGGTCGATGTAGCTGGGGCAGCTTGCGCCAGGACGCGGGTATATGATGAAGTTGAAACGCTGCACGAATTCCTCGGCACGGTACCATTTGGCCAGTCCCTCCAGGCTGTCCATGCCCATGACGAAATGCAGTTCCAGTTCGCCCAGCACTTTGGTAAGCGTATCCATTGTGTCGAATGAATATGACTTTCCTGAACGCCTGAGTTCAATGTCCGTATAGCTGAAGCCATCGTTGTTGACGCAGACGCGGCGCAGCATTTCCAGGCGGTGGGCGGGGGAGGCTGCCGTGCCGTCCTTGAATGGCGAGCAGAGTGCTGGAATGAAAAGTATCTCCTCAATTGCGTGTTCCCTCTGGGGGCGTTCCGGCTCCTCCATTGGGCGGTAGATTTCCGCACCTGCCTTTATGTCGGCCTGCTGCCTGTTGTATTTTTCCAGTCTATGATGGTAGCGTTCCAGCATGTCAGGCGAGCGTCGTATTCTTTCGGCGATGCAGATGTTGGACGAGCGGGCGTTGTCATTGTCCTCTGCCAGCAGCCAGGTGCCCAGCAGGTACTTTGCCAGGTTGACGTGCCCCAGGTGCAGCGGGTCAAAGCTTCCGCCGAAAACCGCCACTCTCCGCCTGTGTACGAAAGGCAGTTTTGGCAGGTTTTCACTTTCCTTTTTCTTGTTTTGCCCAAAAGCACCCATTTTGCCTTGTTCCCTCAAATTTTAAATTGCCATTTGCCCAACTGGGGCATTGTGCTATAATATACACACTTATCTGCTCTTTACCACAGCGGATATGCATTTCTATGGCAATGGGAAAATTAAATATTGTGATTTCGGTTTCATGCTCACGGCTATCATAGCGGACATACATGGCAACATCCATGCATTGAAGGCGATTTTGGAGGCGCTGGGCAAGTTGAGCGTCAAGCAGATTCTTTGTGCAGGGGATATCGTGGGTTATGGCGCCAATCCTGGCGAGTGCATTGATTTGCTCCGTGGGCAAAACATACCTTGCTGCTGCGGCAACCATGACAGTTATGTGGCTGATTTCAAACACATGCCAAAGGACAAGGTCAGGCCGGAGGCGCAGGAAGTTGTCCGCTGGACGCGTGGGCAGCTCTCGCAAGAGCAAATAGACTGGCTTGCCGAGCTGCCAATGACGCTTCAGGCAAAAGGCTTCATGGTGACCCACGCCTCGTGCCAGCCATACCCGAAGTGGGGGTATGTGAACGGCAAGAGCACTGGTGCCATGCATTTGCTTTTCCAGCGGCAGCATCTTTGCTTCAACGGCCATAGCCATTTGCCTATGATGGTGTCCCATCGCATGAATTGCAAGCCTGAATGGAAGGCACTGGACCATGAGCAGATTGTGCCGGACGATTCATTTACAATGATTGGAGTCGGCGCAGTTGGCCAGCCCAGGGATGGAGACAACAGGGCATGTGCGGTATTGTATGACACGGACCGCAAGGAAGTCAGGCTTCTGCGCCAGCAGTATGACATTGCGGGTGCACAGAAGGCGATAATGGATTGCAAACTTCCTCTTTTCCTGGCAGACAGGCTACTCAAGGGAATATAGGCTTCTAGGCATCTTCCAGAAGGAAAAAATAATAGACACCGTGCAATAAAGCAAGGAGATTTCACGTTATATATGTGAAAGCACGTTTATTTGAACGTGTTTAAATACAACAAACAAATATTTAGAAAACACAGGAGATTGAAGATGAAAGAGATTAATGGCCAGGAACGCAATTATAACGAAAACATCGCAGCTGCCATAAAGAAGTTCTTTGAGGACGATGATTGGCACTTTGATTTCAATGAGGATGAAGGCGTATTCAAGTGTGGTCTTGCCGTGCGCGGCAAGCTGGGCGATGTCCAGCTGGTTGTAACCGTCGGCAGCAATGACTTCACCTGCTACCATATCCTGCGCATCAAGGCCTCCGAAGATGTTCGCGCCGCAGTCGCCGAATATATTACCCGTGCGAATTACGGCTTGAAGCTGGGCAACTTCGAAATGGATTTCCGTGACGGCGAAATACGCTACAAGGCATACGACATGACGGCCGAATCGGAGGAGGCCCCCGACGAGGAGGTCATAAGGCGTTGCATCTATGTCGGCGGCGCCATGGTGTCCCGTTATGGTGACCCACTGCTGAAGGTCATGTTCGGTTTCGCGGAACCAGAGGAGGCAGTGGCCGAAGCAGAGGCAGACGTCGATGAGGACAGTCATGAGGACGATGAATCATCCGAGGCGGACTTGGCGGACTTCGAGGATTTCGATGACGACGATGATGATG
>JAFZZD010000756.1 GCA_017615955.1 Victivallales bacterium | reverse complement strand
TTTGGAATAATAATAGCTATTTTGGAAAATTGATATAAGACCCGAAAATTGTTATAATTTGCCGTGTTGAAAAATTGTACGTTTTTTTGGGGGTAGCCAGTGCGTCCCGCGCTGGCGTAAGCGGTTCTTTCCAGCGCGGGACTCGCTGGCTACCCCCGCCAACCGTACAAGTGGAAAAATTGTTGATTTATGTCAGGAACACGGTAACAAGGAAACAGTAATGCGGGCCAAATACACTTTAATTGCGCTTATTTTATGTTTGTTTGCCAAAGTCACTGCTGAAGACTTGCTTCCGCCAGGAAAGGGCGGCAACATGCTTCAGAACGGCAACCTTTTTCTGGAGGCAGGGGACTTTCCATCACACTGGGCTTCAAGGAAGCACAAGCCAGACTATTTTCCCGAAGGCTTTCCACAGGGTGGCGGCTCGTTGCGCTTCCATGCCAAGGGCAAACAGCATATAATACGACAGGACTGGACTTTCAGCATCATAGAGGGCGAGCAGTATCGCCTGAGCTACTGGATGCGCAGCCAGGACTTCAAGGCGAAGCAGGCCATTGTGCTGTCCTTCAACAATGGCTGGACCAGCACAGCTGAATCGCCTATTCCTCCAGGCAGTTCAGCCTGGCATCAGGTTGACCTGCTTTTCACTGGTTTCGCCTCAATAGGCGGCGTTGGCAGCGTGGGCATTGTTATTGACGGCATTGAATCAGGCTTCGTGGAAATTGCCAACATCTGCGTGGAGCCAGCCACACGCAAGGCACAGGAGGCCTCGGTGGCATATCTTAAGGAAATCCCGCCGCAGACGCTAATTCCCCTTGCGCCACGACTGGACGAGATACAAAGGCAACTCACCCTGCGCTGGTTCGGCGAAGCCAGTGTAAAGCAGATTGCATGGTCCCTTTCAGGCAAGCCAATGGGAAACGCCACCATTTCAGACGGCGGATTGGTCACGCTTGACTTCTCTGGCGTAAAGCCAGGAGAATACACGCTGGAATTGAAGGCAGCTGACTTTGCGCTGACAAGGCAGGTGCGGCGCATCTCCGATATGACGGTCAAAGGGAAGCGCAGGAACAACTTCAATACTCTGCTTTATTCGGCAAATTGCGCGGCGGGAGCCACATTCCAGTTCGAGCTTGCAAGCAGCTCCTGGATTTCCATCAAGGCAGCGCCAGGCATGAAAATCACGCTGGAAGGCGGCGAAAAGACCTTTTCTGGCTCAATGCCTGTACACCTCGCCGCAGGCATCCACAGTGGCAAGGTGACAGAGGGCAATGGCCGCATTGAGATTTCAGCCATCACGGAAACGCTCTACTACCAGCTGGCGGGCGGCCCATACCTCAAAAACATCCCCAAGCACACATATGCCATGGTGAAGAAACAGCAGCTTGACTGCGTCACCACATTCGCCAATGGCGCACCCTCCAACGAAAGTGACTGGAACGACTTCCGCAAGCTCCATGCAAACTTCCTTCTTGAACATGCCTCCGTTGGCGACGTCACGGGCGACACGCTAAAGACTTTCAGAGGCCTCACAAAGGACACGCCCTACTTTGACGGCATCATCGCGGACGAGTTCAGCGCAGGCAACAACCGCCAGCTGGCAAAGTTCCTGAAGCACCGCGAAGCACTAAGCAAACCATACGGCAAGGCGGTTTACGCATGGATAACTGGCACGCCTAGCACCTCGCCCATCCTTGCGGGCTTCATGAGCTGCTTCCTGAACGACCTTCATGGAAAAGTGGTCTATGAATCCTACGTGCCCAACAACTACACGGACGAGGCGGATGCAAGAAACGTAATGAAACGAAGGCTAAACGACACCATGCTGCAGTTCAAGATGCTTTATCCTGGATGCGAGGCAGTGCTGGGAATATCACTGTGCCACTCCAACATACCCCTTTCCTTCACCATCGACAACGAGCCAGAGGCCAACTTCAAGTACCTGCTGGACATGGAAATGAACCTGCTTGCCAACCACCCTGACTTCCAGGGCCTCTCGCTTGCGGGAACCTGGGGCGGAAACTACGCTGACGAGGAGATGACACGCTGGTTCAGCGCACTTCTGCGCCATTATGTCATCGAAGGCAAGACTGACATGCTCTCCGCACCACTGGGCTGGAGCCTCGCACCTGGACATATCCAGAACGCCTCATTCCGAAATGGTCTGAAGAATTGGGAGGCAAAAGGCAATGTCTCGCTAGGAAATCAAGACAGCATGGCGGATATACTGCGCCAGTTCAACATCATCCCAGGAAAAGCGGACGCATACGCGGTGATACAGCCTGGCGCTTCCATCTCCCAGAAAATGTCACACCTGACGCCAGGAAGGCTCTATGTTCTGAAATACGTCACTTCCGATGCAACTAATGTGACTGGTGGGCGCCCCAAGCAGACTCCTCTCACCGCCACATTCGAGGACGCAGAGCCAATGGGCAACCTCATAAAATACAGAAAGCCCATTTTGGATGACAACAAGAGCCGCATGGGACTGGAGAACTACGACGCCATACTTTTCCGCGCAAAAATGGAGACTGGGCGCGTGACTTTGTCGGCATCCGCCACAGCGGCCAGACCCTCTGGCCTGCATTTCGTCAGCGTCATGCCGTACTACGAGGATAGAATTGAGGAAAACAAATAGATTTGAATATGAAACAAGGAAGGAGCACAACTATGAAATTCACCAAAAGAGCATTTACACTTATTGAACTGCTGGTCGTCATCGCCATCATCGCCATACTTGCGGCCATGCTGCTGCCAGCCCTGAGCAAGGCGAGGGAAAAGGCCAGGCAGACATCCTGCGTCAACAACATGAAGCAACTGGGACTTGCCTTGACCATGTACATCCAGGACTTTGAAGACTACCTTCCATTTCCATATCAAGGCGGCCAGCCAGAATACAATCTGTACGGAGTGGTTTTCTGGAACCAGGCAATGGCAAAGAGCGGATATTTGGAATCATCCCACGGCAGCAACCGCTGCACCGTGGCAAATCCAAATGTCAAATCCCCGATTTGCGCTGGACTTCATTGCCCATCTTCAAATGGCGACACCGCATATAACGCCACCAGCAACAGTCTGGGCGGCTGGGTAAACACAGGTTTCAGCACCTGCGCCGACTTTGGATTGAATTTCTATTACAGCGACGGAACCAGCAGCTGCGGAAACGCAAAGCACAATACCCGCCTTGTATTAAATCCATCATCCGCGATTATGGCCGCCGAAGGCAATGCCGCTGTACTTTCAGGCTACAGCGGCACTGCTGCCAACAGCATCATCTATCGCCATTCCAACAAGGCGAACTGGGTGACTTATGCGGGCAGCGTGCACACTGGCGTCGTCAGGACAAATGGGCAAATGCAAAACGGGACTGGCTTCTAAGGAGGAGCGCATATCATGAAGAAAACATCTATACTAATGGCATTGATTTTCGCGCTGTCATCTTTGACGGCATTGTCCGTGGAACGCGGCTCGTCCGAAATCTTGAACCTGAAAGGCGCGGACGCCGAGAAGAAGGCACACGGCATTGGACGCTGGCTCATAAATGAGACCAGCTCCAAGGACGAGGACCTGGAGCTGAAATTCCGCTTCTGGCATGACGAGAAAACACTCACCATCCTGCTTAAGGACATTGTGGACAGCGCAGAGGCGCCTGCCACATGGGAGATACACGCCGCGCAGTTCAACGACAGGGGAGATTTGCTGGTGCTCACAGTCGGCCCTGGCGCAAAGGTCTCCGCCAAGACAGTGGTACGCAAACAAGGCGGCACAGCCACAAAGACGGAAACGCCACTGCCAGAGGACTTCGCATCCGCCACAGTCAAGTTCGCAGAGCAGATACGAACCATTCAGGTCTCCATCTCCATGGACAAGCTGACGTCATTCGGCTTCATTCCAGGCAAGGTCTGCTTCATGAATGTCTTCTACCTGAAAAACGACGAGGCAAAGACCACCTACGGCTGGAATCCAACAGGCAAGAACCCAAGGACCGCCCCCTGGTGCCTGGGACGGGTTTATGTTCTGAAGTAATCGCACCATGCCGCAAGATATCGTAGCCGCTGGCCCTATCGTAGCCGCTGGCTTTAGCCAGCGGAAAAGGC
>JAFZZD010000755.1 GCA_017615955.1 Victivallales bacterium | reverse complement strand
CTGTGCTCTGTGGACTGTGGACTGTTCTGTGCGCGGGCGTTTTCGCCCGCGATTAACTGTTCTGTGCGCGGGCGTTTTCGCCCGCGATTAACTGTTCTGTGCGCGGGCGTTTTCGCCCGCGATTAAAAGCCGTGGTCCAGGGAACCACAGTCCACAGTCCACTATTTCATTTTAACCAGTTTGAACTCTGGCGACGAGAATTGCTCCGTCACCTTGCCTTCCGCGTCAATCGAGATGCGGTCGTATTCCTGCCCATTCATATCATGGCTGCTGACAAGCAATTCGTTCCCAGCCACGGACACGCATACGTCGGAAATCTGCATTTCAGGTGGATTCTTCGTGGAAGGCCCAGAGAACACCACGACTGGGAAGCCATAGTTCTTGCCGCAGAGCAGGTCATCCGCCTCGAATTGCGGAATGCGGTTGGAGCGGAAATCATTGCTGAATGGCATGGAGCGGAATGGATAATGCACGTGCCCGCCCAGCCAAAGATGAATGCGGCATACGGGATTCTCACCGCCAAAAATCGGGTCGATGACAGGATGTATGTTCCGCTCCAAATATGTCCGCCAGTCGCCGAACGGAATGGCGTGCGCCAGCACAATGCGGAACTTGGCCTCGCTGCAGATGGGCTGCTTTACCATGTTCGCCAGCCAACGCGCCTCCTCGTCCAGATAGCCTTCTATGCAGTGGAGTGCCCGTGTGGAGGGATATGGGCAGGGACCCGCATCATCGCCAAAGTCCAGCACTATGAAGCAGACATCGCCGCAGCGGAACATGGAATATCCGTCCTTGCCGTTGCGCTGCGCGGAAAAATATGCGAAGAAACGCTGGGAGTCCTTGCCGTAGTATTCATGGTTGCCACGCACGAACTGCAGCAGCTTGCGGTTGCATGAAGCCTCCTGGAAGGGGGCGATGTATCCGTCCATAATCGCGCTCTCGAAGTTGCTGGTCCACAGCACATCGCCAAGATATGCGAAGAATGAGGCGTTCTTGACATAGTCCCGCTTGAAGAAGGACTTCATCCAGTTCACGCGCTGTTCAGGATGCTGCGCGTCTGCGGAGGCCACGAATGAGAATGGCCTGCCTTTGCCTGGAAGCGTATGGAATTGCCCGATCTCGCCAAGAGGACGCTGTCCCCAGGCAGATGGTTCGTCAAGGCAGAACACCTGGTATTCGTAGTCGGTGTCTGGCTCAAGGCCGAGTAGATTCACATTGTGGACTTCCGTGTCGCGGCGTATCTGGCCGCCCAGGGTGTCGTATATCCTGGTCCATTCTGCCTGTCCCTTGCGCCTGTAGAGCACGCCGCCAGGCGCGATGTCATCCAGTGCGAAGGTAATGGTCACCGCATTCTGCGAGGCGTCGGGAAAATGCACCAGAGGGGACCATTTGAGTTTGCGTTCCTCGTCCTCGAACAGCTTGAACGCAAATTGGAAACTCAGGCCATTGGCAACCTCGAATGCAAATTGGTTATGCCCTTTGTTGAGATGGCATCTTATGAGGTGGTCGTCTGGCTCAAAAGTGTGCTCGCTGTTGCGTGATACACGGGCGTCGCAGACCATCTTTCCATTGAGCCATGCACACCAGCTCCAGTCCACCCCTATGCCCAGAATCACATCCTGCTCTTGTTCAACATCGCAGTCCCCGACCACGGCGCAGCGCGTCATGCCAGGCAGCTTTTCCGGCAGCAGGTCATTCAGGCTTATCATGCCAGACGCGGGCATATCAAACTTGATGGGCTG
>JAFZZD010000754.1 GCA_017615955.1 Victivallales bacterium | reverse complement strand
CTGCCACTTGCCATTTGCCCCTGGCATTGCGATTGTCACTTGCCCCAGCGGTTTTCCAGTATGGTTGACCACAAAGATGAATGACTTGCCATTGCAGCGCTTTGTCAAGAGCCTGATGCTGCTGTTGTCGCAAGTGGCTGCATTCACTGTTTCGGCAAGAATCACGGGACCTAGGGCAACCAGTTCTGGAATTACGCCTTCAAAATGGGACAGCATCATGCCTTTGGACGCGAATATTCCCGCATTTTTCTTGGTCTTGCCTTCAAGATAGGCAGGAGTTCCAATCTTGTAGCCCATGATTGCAGTGGCACCTCCCACGATTGCGATGTAGTTGTAGCAGCGAAATTCCGTCAGCGTTGGTATGCGGTGGATTGATTTTTCATAGTCGGCTTCTCCGTGCACAAAGGCCTGTGGTATGTTCCAGAGACCATGTTTGGGCAGGCGCTGCACCATGAGCTGCATTCCGTTGTAGATGCCCAGGACTGGTCTGTTCTCGCTTTTCTTGCGTGGATTCGGGTACAGGTCCAGTGCGATTACGTCGCAGAGTCCTTCAGCCAGGCTCACGCATCCAGCGGCAGTGTTGTTGTTGCCAATCACGGGGTGCGTCGGATCCCATTCTTGCAATTTTTCGTAGATGCGCTTCAACTCGGCTATAAATGCGGGATTGCGTGGTTCGTCAAAGGTGAACCAGGCAAGCAGGGCAGGGTGCTCCTTGTATTCCATTACAAAGTCGTGTATCTTCTTCCACTGCTCATCGGTAAGGCGTCCAGCCTTGTGCATGGCGCCGCGTCCCATTTTCGGGAAGGGATACACAATCAGTTTGACGCCTTGCTTCTCCGCCTGCTCGAAGGCGTGCTTCAGTTTGTCAACAGGTCCATTCTGCAATTCGTAGAAATGGGCGATATTGCATTTCGTGCCCTGGAAAACCTCCACATTCGAACTGCCCATGAATCCCACGGGGAAGAATGGCTTGCCATTGACCACCATCTTTCTGTCTTCGTCCAGCCACACTTCTGTTGCCACTGGCTTCGCCACGATGAGGTCAGTCTTGACATTGCCCACGGACTTGCCGTCCGCCAGCAGCGTCACATCAATCGTGTATTTTCCAAAGGGGAACTTCGATGCATCGACGACGAATTTCTCCGTCGCCTTGAGGTTCTTGCGTTCCTGGCTGGCCGCCAGCTTGCCGTCCTGTCCTTTGACCTCAATTTTGGCGATTGTCTTGGCAAGTGTTTCAGGGGACAGCATCAATGACAGCGTGAAGGGCACAGTCTTGTTCGCCTGTTTCGAGAGGATGACATTGGGGCGGTATGGCCTGTCAAACTCCAAAGTGCAAGGCGCAAGGTTGAGCGCCAGTTCCCTTTCCTCGTGGAAGACTATGCCTTCCTTGTCAATCAGGCTGATTGCGACGGTGTATTTGCCTGAATCCTTGATGCCTGTCTCGAACTTGTATTCGGCGCTGCCTTGCCCGTCTAGGGCAATCTGGTTTGCATCGAAGGAAATGAGATTTCCGTCCTTCACAATCTTGCTGGAAAGGTAGAGTTTTCTTTTTGCGGCACCCTTGACTTTGGTGACCAGGAATGGCATTGCATCGGATGGGCGCACATTGAACTTGACCTCGTCTAAGCGCAGGTTGTAGCGTTGCGCATCTATTGCCAGGCCGCTGATCTTGTTGTACTTGTCCAGACTTGAATAAGTGATCATCTTTGCCCAGGTGCTTATCCCCACGTCCTTGTTTTCGCGGCCCACGTTGAGATGCCAGGTATTGCCTTCTGGATTCGGGAATGCTGCAAATGGGATGAACACTTCCGCCTGCCAGCCATGCTCGTTCTTTGCGACGGCTGAACGCCATGGACCGTTCCAGTTGGCATTGCCGATGGTGGCCTTGATGTGGCTCTCGTACATGGAGCCAGCGGCATTGACTATGAACTGATAGTATTCCCGCACATTGGTGTCCACATTGATTTCGCTTTCTGTCACAACAAAGATTTCCACGCAGTCGTCCCACCAAACCATGCCGTCATGGGGGCGCACTTCGCTTTCCACCTTGCTGTCCAGGCAGTCAATGGCCAGATACAGTCCACTTTTCCCCTGCAATATCTTGAAGCGTGTGGCTTCCTTTGCCGGAACGCCGGTTTTCAGTGTGGTGAAGCCTTCCTGCCATGGGGCCTCCTGCCAGCAGGCCTCGGAAAAGTCTCCGTCAACCAGAGGCACATTTTGAGTTACGTTTAGCCTTATATCCTGGACTGCGAAAAGCAGAAGCGAGGCGAACAACGCCAATGTCGTAAATAAACTCATCTAATGACCTCCTTTTCGTATATGGCCACGATTTCAGCCTGGTCAAGTGCCTTGTCGTATATGCGCACATTGTCCAGGGCACCCTTAAGCGGATATGCCATGCCGCCTTTGTAGGAGCCAAAGGAGAACATCTTTTTCCCGGCGGTTAGGGTGATTGCCTTTTTCATGGCCTCCTTGCCATTGATGTAAATCGCAAGTTCGCTTCCGCTGTATGTCATTGAAATGAAGAACCATTCATCCTTGGGGATGATAATCTTCGTGCCGACTACTGCGGCCTGGTGGGTGGTGCCGTCACCAGTGATCACTCGCAATTGATTGTAATAGTATGTAAGCCTGAAGCCAGGCCCCTTGTCGGCGCCGTTGCCCACAATGTCCCTAAACAACTTGTAGTCTATTTTGTCATCCAGCTTCAGCCACAAGTCGATGGTGAACGGCTTGGTGAAGGTTGCCGGGTCAATAGTGGTGCTTGCGCCGCCCGCCTTATTGTTCTTGTAGCCGCCGCCAATGTACAGCGCCTTGCCTGTGAGGCCTTCCACCATTTTGAGGCCAGTCTCCGCCCTCAGTAGCTTCAGCCCAGTGTCATCGCTGTTGAAATCCCACTTGTGTATCGGCTCCACGGCAAACAGCCCAAAGCCCCAAATCAATGCCAATGCAAACAATACAGTCTTCATTATGTTGTTCTCCTAAAATGTGGACTGTGGACTGTGGACTGTCTGCGGCGAAAGCCGCAGATAGAACCATGCCTGAGACGCGGGGTTTCGCCCCGCGCACCCGACAGTCCACAGCCCACAGCCCACTGTCCACTATTCAATCAAGAATCTTGCTGAAATCCTGGCCGCCCATGATAATGAACTGCTCCTTTCTGGTCCAGGCGTATGGGCTGCATATTTCACCAGTGGTGAGGGATGCCGCATGACCGTCAATGAACAGGATGTTGCAACGGGCCGATGTGCCAGGGAAAATGGTGGCAACGTCTTCCTGGTTTGCCACATTGCCTTGGCCGCGGGCGTCGCCTGAACCATGCCTGTAGCTTATCATCTGGCCCCAGTTGGCCTGGCAGTCACTGCTTCTGGCGGAATCCATCACGGTCTTGGTCTCGCCAGGCGAGTTTATCTGCACCATCTTTATGCCATTGTTCTTTGGAAGTTTGTCATTCTGGCATCCCCTTATGACATTGGGGTTACAGGCATAGTGGTAGTAGGTGAACGTGCCAAAGCCCATGCCTTCCGACGGGCACCACCACACGCAGTTCCTGTCTCCATTGTCAGCTGGGCGTGTAATGCCGTATGGCGGTCCTGGAGGCAAATTGCCTGTTGGAGCATCGATGCCGCAGAGCCTGGACATCCACATGGATGTTATTGTCCACTTTGCGGGCACCCTTTGCGGCACCACATAGTCGTCCCAGTCATCGGCGTACAAGGTTATTGCAAGCCCAATCTGCTTCTCGTTGTTCAGGCAGCCTGTGCAGCGTGCCTTTTCCCTTGCCTTGCTCAATGCCGGCAGCAGCATTGCGGCAAGTATGGCGATGATTGCGATTACAACAAGCAGTTCAATCAGCGTAAACCGTCTTTTCATAATGACCTCCGTATGTTTGTAGATTGCTAGTGGACTGTGGACTGTTCTGTGCGCTTTTTGCTACAGACAAACTACAAACAACTGTCCACTGTCCACTGTCCACTCTGTAAACTATTGCTGGCAGTAGTCCAGGATTGTTTTTTCAGGAACAGGGCAGTTGTATATCACCAGGTTGGAGATGATGCCCTCGAAGCCGTAGTATTTCGGGCCGCCTGCACCGACCTTGAAAGTGCGCAGTTTGGGTTTGCCAATGACAATGCCGTCCTTTTCGATGACCTTCACGCCGTCCAGATAGATTGCGCCTTTGGCACCGTCAAACACGGCTGCGATCTTGTACCATGTGCCAGTCTTTAGTTGCGTTTTTGTGTTCGGCATGTCCAGACGGAAAATTTTCGTGCCCTCGCCGAGATGGAGCCAGATTGCATTCCACGCCATCAGTAGTCTGAAGCCCAGGGGCTTGCCAAATGAGCTGGTGAAGTTCACGATTTCATGCTGGCGGCTTTTCACAGGTACCTTGTCTGGCGTCTTAATGGTGACAAGTATGGTGAAGCCCTTGGTTACATCGAAGTTGTCTGCGGGCAGCTGGATATAGGAGGCCTTCTCGGTCTTGGCTGGGTTCTTGAAAAGCAGTGCCTTGCCAGGACCATTTTCAATCCATTCGAAGGCTTCTCCCAGCAGCTTTCCGTCACCAGTGCCCTGTGCATTGCGTATCGCAATGCCTTCTCCCTCGTCAATCTTCCAGCTGCCGAAGGGCACTGGCTCCTGCGCAAACAGAATGCAGCCAATAAATGCAAGCAATAGAGTTAATTGCAAAACTCCTGGCAAAGCCTGTCTTTCCCGCTGGCTGAAGCCAGCGTCTCCGATAGTATGCGGCGTGGCGCGGAAGTTTTGAAATTGCCTAAAAACAAAAAACTTATTCATCTTTTCACCTCACTTCTCATATACTTCCATTTCATAAAGCCATGTATCGGGACCATTGTTGGCTGTTACCAAGAGGCGGACGCAATCCGTCTTCACTGGCTCGAAGGACACCGTCTGGCATTTGCCCTTGGCATCCTTCACTGCCGCGACTGTTACAAATGCGCCGTCCTTTTTCACCTGGATTTCATAGTCCTTCAGGGAATTATTGACGGGATACAGAACCACCTTGCCCGCAGTGATGGGCTTCTTGAACTCAAGCTGCACGTGGTCAGGGCATTGGTTAGGAGTCTTGTCCTTGAACGTAAGAATGTCGCCGCCATGTGGCCTGGTGCCAGGTTTGCCTGATGTAATGCCGTCCGTAATGTGCCACAATGCCTGCGTGTCCCGTTTCAGTCCCATGAAGTTGCTTGATGCAGTCACGCGCAGCTTCTGCTCCTCATAGCGCTGCCACGCAAGGTTGCCAGGCTTTTGAAGCTTTGCATACATCGCCTCGATTGTGCCAGTGATTTCCGCCAGGCTCTTTAGTTTGGGGAGCGACTTGGCGTTGGTGTAAATGTGCACCTGGTAGGGCGTGAAGTTTTCAACTATGGTACCTGCCTTCGCCAGTTTGCGCTCCTCGCTCAGTACTGTGAATTCCTCGGTGCCGAAAGGCGCGAATGTCAGGCTTGCACTGCACGGATCATTGGAGACATTGCAGACTATCAGCCAGTATTCGCCATTGTCCCCCTGGGTGACCAAGGAGCGTATTCCGGCCTTGTCGACCTTCAGGTGTTCCTTTGCCTTGTTCTGAACCACAGCCCGCTCGCCAACCAGTTTCTCCTCCTTCAGCAATTCAGGCAGGCCATAGTATAGTTCGGGATAGTTTTCCTCTGTGCGGTTGTAGTGCAGCAGGCCCTTTGCTCCAAGTACGAATGACATGAAGTTCTGGTTGCGGTATTCCTCGTATGTGGGAACGCGGTTCATGGGGCTGGTGCCCACATCGCCGTAGTTGAAGCCCTGGTGCAGGTAGATGATGTCCTGTTCTGGACCTGTATGCTGGCTCTTGACTGCCATTGCCCTGTCCATCAATGCCACGATCTTGTTGAACTGGTTCATTGACGTGCCCTGTTTGGGGAATGGATAGCAGTGGAAGCCGTTTAGTTCGCCGCACTTCAGATAGGAGACCACGCCTGCGGAACCAGTGGAAATGAGGACAGGGTGGTATGGATCCTCGTCTGCCACCGCATCCGCCACTGGCTCCAGCATGGCCGCCGTGTAGCCGAAGCAGTCTGGCTCGTCGCAAAGATAGTATGCGAACAAGTCAGGATTGTCCATCGCCTTGCGGACCTGTTCCCTGTAGCCCTTCAGCACCTCATTTGAAGCGCCTTCCTTTTTCAGAGCTGCCCGCAGTTTGCTTATTCCGAACATTGTGGATCTGCTGAAGAACCTGTGCCCTCTGTTCAGTTCCTTGTCCACTGGCAACACCACGCTGTATTCGGGGAGGAAGCTGGTGTCTGCGACGCCCCAGGATGAAAGGATGAAGAATTTCTTGCCCTCGCTGCGCCAGAACCCGTCCTTTCCACGCCATACCTCGCCTGTCTTGAATGGTAGCTTGCGCAAGGGAACGCGGATTTCGCCCATGGGCTTTCCTGCCTTGTCATTCAAAACCGCATATATTTCCATTCTGCCATACGGCAATTGTGACACGGGGAATTCAACGTCGATTTTGGATGCGGCAGGATAGCTTTGTCCTAGCCCTTGATTCTCGTGTTTGATGCCAGTAGCAATCTGGGCACCATCAGGAACAGGTTTTGCCAGCAGTTCTATGGTGTATCTGACCTTGTCCAGTTTTTGGCTTTCAAATATGGCGTTGCGGTAATGCGGGTCAATCAAGGTCAGCTTCAGAGGCGCGAAGTTTACGTCGTAGTCGAAGAACTCCCTGCAAATGATGGCGTTTGACGCGCGGTCACGCAATGTGGCGACGCCCTTGTAGCTGCCAGCCTCGTCAAAGATGATGTTGATGGCTTTCTCCCCGCTTGCAGAGGCGGCTATGTTTTTCACATAGCCGCTGGCAAGGGCATTTGCCGTGTGGTCCCGATTGAAAAATATCTCCAGTTTGGGGGAGACATCCTTGCCAGTGCCATTCACCACCTTGAAGGACATCTCGTGCACTGCCTTGCCTGACTTCATCCCGCTTTTCACATCGCCGCGCACCAGCTTGCAGCAGTAGAAGCTCAAGTCGCACTGTGGCCTTTCGAACTGCAGAAAGTTGCCTGGACTGTGCACAAAGCCTGTGGCAGTGGAGATTAGAAGCCTCTTGCTTGCCACTTCAAAATGGTTGTGAACCGCGTTCAGCAACCAGTTTTTTCCAGTGGCAAGTGCGCTTGCATCAAGTTCCAGTGAATAATACGGTATTTCAATCTCGATGCTCCAGAAGTCCTTGCCAGTGAATACTGCGCTCTTCCACTGGCAGTTTTTCACAATGGAGGCCACATAGCCATTTTGCTCACGCCTGGCAAAATAGGTCAAGCCACCTATGCCGGCACTGAAATGGAAATAATTGTCCCCGCTG
>JAFZZD010000753.1 GCA_017615955.1 Victivallales bacterium | reverse complement strand
CACATTCAACAACGACAATACTGCGGACGAATATGTGCGCATCTACGAGCAGATGCTGCAGCGTCCTTTGGTCAAGGACTTCACAACTCCACATCAGGAAGCAAAGCTGGAAAAATGACACCTGATTTTGAAGCATTGAGTGAGGCTGAGGAATGTGCCCAGCTATCCCGTGCCTTCAACACGTATTTTGACA
This sequence comes from Victivallales bacterium, assembly GCA_017615955.1. Next base: position 5,323 of record JAFZZD010000753.1, on the reverse strand, counting down.
GCCGCTTCTCTTTCAGGGAAGTGGCCCTGCTGATTCAGAACATAGAGGCGCTTCTGCTGGTGATGAAGGAGAACTGTGCCAATCCGGACTCCGATGACTTCGTCAATGCGCTGGATTTGATTTCAACAGTTGCGTTAAGGCTGAAATACAATATGCTGAACGATATGGCCAGTTGGCTTTGCGCCAGCAACGACCTTGGCCCGGATGAGCGCAGCGAGGCAATAGAGGCGTCATTGAAGATAGTGAAGAGAATGAGGGCCTGGGCGTTGAGGCATCCATTCTAATCGCGGGGCTTTTGCCCTGCGCACTGGAGACGGCCTGGCGCTAAAACAATAGGAGGTATTATGAGCGATTTGGCGAAAGTTTTAGGCGTTGATGTTGGCGGCACCAAGATTGCGGTATGCATAGCTGACACAGAGGGCAATGTGCTGGCGAATGGCCGTGTCCCCACTGGAGGCGCTCCATACGAAGAGGTTATTACAAAAGTCATTGCTCTGGCGAAGGAACTGGTTGCGGGGCAGGGTTTGTCGATGGGCGACTTGAGTTGCATTGGCATTTGCGCGCCTGGTCCCCTGGACATGGAGAGGGGCTTGATTACCCGCTCCCCGAATCTTGTGTGGGAGAATGCGCCTATTCGCGATGATTTGGCCAATGGACTTGGCCTGAAGGCAATTTTGGAGAACGACGCCAATGCTGGCGTGCTGGCGGAGGTGTTCTTCGGCACAGCCAAGGGCAAGAAGGACGTGGTGTATGTGACCATGAGCACAGGTGTCGGAACAGGCGTGGTCACTGGCGGGCATCTTGTTACAGGGGCCAAGGGCATTGGCGCGGAGATGGGGCATTTGGTGCTGGAGCCAGGCGGCCCCATGTGCGGGTGCGGTTTGTCTGGGTGCCTGGAGGCATACTGCGGTGGTCGCAATGTGGCGTTGCGCATACAGGAGAAGTTGCGCAACCATCCTGAATCCCCTATGTACAAGTTGCCTGGCGTTGATGGCAAGGTGGAGAACCTGAATTTCCAGGCTGTGCGCGAAGGTGCGAAGCAGGGAATACCCGTAGCGGTTGAGATGTGGGATGAGATATGCTGCCGTCTGGCGCAGGGAATTGGCATAATGATGGTCACGTTCAATCCCGAGATGGTGGTGCTGGGCACTGCCGCATATTATGCCGGGGACTTCATGCTGGACAGGGTGAAGCACTATCTGCCCATGTTCACATGGCCGGAATTCATGGACTGCTGCCAGCTGGTGATAACCACCTTGGGACCCAAGGTTGGCGAACTGGCAGGTGCCGCTGTTGGCCTTAATGCAATCAAATAGCCAATGCCAGTGTATGAAGACGAGCCTGACAATACAGACCACCATAAGCGATTTTCCTGAATTCATTCGCTCTGGCAGCTATTATGTTGACAAGACGTTGTTGATTCGGGATATAATCGCCAACGAACGTCGTGTCTGTCTTTATGCCCGTCCCCGTCGTTTTGGCAAGAGCCTGAACCAGAGCATGCTTTGCTCTTTCTTCAATTTGCTGACAGCAGAAGACTATTCGCATCTCTTTGACGGGCTGGCAATTTCGTCAGAGCGTGAGATATGCGAAAAGCACCAGGGCAAGTACCCAGTCATAAAGTTGTCCTTTGCCTCAGTTGTTGGCGGAGCATTGGAGGACAATCTGGCGCAGATGGCGCGTTGCATCAAAAATGGACTTGCTCCATATTACCCGTTATTTACGAAACCTGAAGTTGCTGCTTTTGCCCATTGTGAGGATGTCATGAGGTTTTTCAACTCTCCCAATCCCTCGATGCAGAACACGGATATTTTGCTTCAGGCGACGGAGTTGCTTCATGATTACTATGGCAAGAAATGCGTGGTGCTTTTGGACGAGTATGATGTCCCGCTTCAGACTGCTTTTCAAAGAGGGTACTATGATTTGTTTATGCCAAGCATGCGCGCTTTGATGACGAGTACCTTCAAGGACAATGAGAACTTGCAGTACGGAATAATAACAGGCTGCCTGAAAATCGCAAAGGAAAGCATATTCACTGGCTTCAACAATCCTTACGTCAATACAATTTTGACGGATGATGGATTTGGAGAGCGTTTTGGCTTCACGCAGGATGAAGTTGATGGTATGTTGGGGGCCTGCAGTCTAATGGAATGCAGGGAACTGGTTCGGGAGTGGTATGACGGCTACCGTTTTGGCAAGACAGAGGTGTACAACCCATATAGTGTGGCTTGTTTTCTGGCTGCGGCTTTGCGTTCATCCGACAATGTCTTCAAGCCTTTGCCATATTGGGCAAATACCTCTGGCAATGACATAATCAGGGATTTGCTCATGTCGGACAAAACGGATGAGACATTCAGGAAAATGCAGCTTTTGCTGGATGGGCGCACCGTAAAGTTGCCAGTTGCGGAAAATACAGTTTATCGTGACTTTGAAAGTTCACCGGAAACTCTTTGGAGCACCATGCTGTTCACTGGCTATTTAAAGCCTGCGGCAGATTATGCTTTGGAGGGTGGGCTGATTGCTCTGGAAATACCTAATCGTGAGGTTGCACAGATTATTGAGGCGGTTTTCCTCCAGTGGATGCGCAGAGAGCTGCATCCAGTTTCGTCAGCTAGCCCTTTGTTGGAAGCGTTTGTATCTGGAGATGCGGAAAAAGTGGAGGAGGAATTCAGCAGGCAAATGCGCCTTTCAATATCGTGCAGGGATTGTTCTTGGAACTTTTATCCTGCATTCTTGCAGGGCTTGCTTACTGCAGTTGCCGAACCTGGTTACAGCATTGTTTCCAATCGTGAGATTGGCGAGGGCATTCCTGACATTTTGATAAAGGCCAACAATGCCTCTTGTTGCGTAATCATCGAGGTTAAATCTTGCAAGGAGCCTGATATGCTTTCTGCCACGCTTGATGCGGCGATATGTCAATTCAAGGAACGTAGGTATGGTGAGGATGAGGCATTGAATGAGCAATTCGATGCGCTATATGGCTATGCCATAGCCTGTTCGCGCAAGCAGTGCATGGTAAAGTCCTGGAGACTAAAGAGGTAATTTCAAAATGGAAACAAAAGTTGAAATATCTGAAAAGGAGCATAACAAATGACGTCATCCGTTTTTGACAAGTTGCAGTGCGGCATCAATGACGCCGCGTTTTTTGCAGTGTTGGAAGGGCAGGAAGTGCAGCCAGCGAAAATAGAGTGCCAGGAGGCAGGGCAGGCTGGACATACGCATATTGCCATGCAGTATGAGAATGGCATAGTGGATGATGTGTATGTTGATGACGTGCCAGAGGGGCTTGTGGTGCGGCGTGTATTTGCCAACAAGACAGGCGGGACGCTGAAGCTCAATGAACTTGGCTTGCGTTTGACGGGCATTCATTTCAATGGAAATGCCAGGGACGACTTCTTCTACCACAATGAAAATCCCCGCATCTACGAGCAGATGACATTCCCCATTGACTACAAGCGCACTGCCAAGGATGCAAAGGATTCGGAATTTGACATTGACGCGGGCAACCGCTGGGCAGATCCGGGCGTGGTCTGCGACAGGATCGGGCGCAGTCCATATCAGCCATTCCCAGCCGTGCTGGTTGGCAACTACAATGACAAGCATGCCTTGGTGCATGGCACATTGAGCCAGAAGGTGTTCTACCACAACTACCTTCTCAGGCACGAGAATGGCACAGTCACAATGGAGATATACTCCAGCTTCAAGGCTATTGGGACGCTGGAAGTGGCACCTGGCAGGATATTGGTGGACGAGTGGTATCTTGGTGCCACCGAGCATTCCGATGACATAGAACGCATATTCGGGGCCTACACGGCAGTGTTGCGCAGGCATTTGCCGCCAATGTACGGCGCGTCGCCTGTGAACAGGTACACCATGGTCTGGGGATCCTGGAACGACGGTCTTTTCCGCAACATCTCCGAGGATATGATCCTCAAGGAGGCCAGGTATTTGAAGAAGGAGTTCCCCATGGTGGAGTGGATACAGGTGGACGATGGCTATGCCGTGAATGTTCCTCCCGCCCATGGCCTTGGAATGCCATACGAGGGCGAGGCAGGTGTTGACCATGCCAAGTTCCCCAATGGGCTGAGGCATTTCACGGATGAGATACGGAAGATTGGAATGCGTCCAGCAGTTTGGATTGGTGGCTTCTGCCCCAAGTACACGCCGATTTACCAGGAGCATCCAGACTGGTTCATGGACTATGACTACCGCGTGCCGAAGTCGGCACCGCTGGATCCCAGCAAGGAGGGCGCCCGCCAGTACATGAAATATGCTCTGGACACACTGCTGCTGGAATATGGCTTCGATGGTGTGAAGCAGGACTTCTGGAGCTATGCGTTTGAGGACAGCCATGACCTGTACAGGGGGGACAAGGACAAGTCTGGCTACCAGATGAGGGATTGGTGGCTGAAGGAATTCCGCCTGAGAATGCCGCCATACACCCATTTCCAGACGGGATGCGACATCGTCATGGGCAATCCCTTCCTGGGCGAATACTACACCAACTACCGCTATGGAACCGACATCGGCAGCGGCAAGTGGGACTATGTGCGCACCAATTTCCAGTGGTGCGTGGCATGTCTGGCAACACATACGGGCGACATATTTGTGCCGAACAGCGACAGCGTGGGATTGTTCCCTGGTCTGAATGACACGGAGGCGCTTTTCGCCCTGGACTTCTGCCTGGTGACGCACACCATGGTGGAGATTGCTGGCAAGCTGAGCGAGCATCCTGATTCGCCGCGTCTGGCCGCTCTGAAGAAGACGGTATGCTGCCCCAACAATGGCGCAGACACATTCATTGCCAGATATGATTACAGGAACCACAAGGTCAAGACACCGTCCATCCTGTATTTCAAGATGCCGTTCTTTGCAATCAAGGCATGCGAGGCATTGCCTGTGAGGACGGTTGGCTTGTTCAATCTGGCGGATGAGGACAGGAAGATTGCGTTCAATGCGGAAGACATCGCCTTGCAGGGCAAGGGCTATGTAGCGGTGGATGCGCACAGCGGCGTGATCATGCCGCTTGAGGGCGAGCTCAGCCTTGACGTGAAGGGGCATGGCAGCCGTCTGCTGTCCATTTGCGAAAACAGGGCAAATACTGTTTTGGACAGCAATTTCAAGATTGTGGACACAACTGTTGCGGAAGGCAGCCTGAAATTGGAGACGCAGTATCCTGCGCATGCGGAGATGCTGCTGAACGGCAACGTTGCTGGTGTGACATTCAATGGCGAGGCGATAGCCTGGGAACAAAACGGCGCGAAACTTGTCTTTGAATTGCCTGGCGAAGGTAGCCTGGAGATATTGTGGAAAGGCTCTGTTT
>JAFZZD010000752.1 GCA_017615955.1 Victivallales bacterium | reverse complement strand
GATGATGACAGCGGCGATGAGGACAAGGACTTCCGAGACAAGCGCAAGGTGTTCTTCCGCATGGGTGTGACATTCCCGGGCGATGCAAAGATCACATACTACGCGCGTCTTGGCAAGCTGGTGAGCTACAATACACCAGAGAACCAGCTGAAGATCGAGCGTCTTATGCAGGAAATCAACCAGTCGCCCACTTTGGTGTCAATTGAAGCCAAGGTTGTCGAAATCGAACAGACCAATCTGGACACACTGGGCTTTGAATGGTCTCTTGAGGCGGGTACAAAGACCCTGGGCGTGAATTCCAAGAACAAGCCAGCGCTATTTGGCAACTACGAAACCGGATCGGGCAATACTTCCAAGTTCCAGATTGGTTTGGGCAAGGAGTTGACTTCTGTCACAAGCGGCTTGCGCTTTGCATCGGAATATTTCGGCGATGCCACGGAGGATTCGCTCTTCAGCGTATATACGGTGTTGGGCAACTATGCATTCAACACAGTGCTCCATGCCATTGAGCAGGAAGGCATTAACAATGTTCTGTCCGCTCCGAAAGTCACTACTATCAGCGGCAAGACCGCAAGCATCAAGGTTGTTACCCAGCGCCAGTTCCCTGATGAGTGGGACGAGGCTGAATTGGAGACCGACGGTGACAATGGCTCCATCACATACAAGCCCGCGACACCTCAGTTTGATGACAAGCAGGATATCGGTGTCATGCTGTTTGTGACGCCAGTTGTCGCTCCTGACAAGTATTCCATCTATCTGGATCTGGAACCCCAGGTCATTGAATTCCTGGGATATGATACATCCTTCAACACCACGCAGATCATTGACGGCCGCGAACTTGAGATGAAGAACGGCATGACCGCCATCCTCTCCAAGCGTGAAGTCAAGACCAAGGTGGTTGTATGGGATGGCGAGACCATAGTCCTGGGCGGCATGATCAAGGAAGAGCACCTTAAGTTCGAGGACAAGGTTCCTCTCCTTGGCCACCTTCCAGTGATTGGCCATCTCTTCACTAGTACAGGTGAGAAGTCAATCAAGACAAACACACTGATTTTCGTAAGCGCCCGCCTGGTGAACCCCGCCGGCATTCCCATACGGCCCAACGACATGCGTGGCTTGCCTGACTTCAGGCACTGATGCTTTTTTGGCCTAAGGCCGCATTGCGCGGCCTTAGGCTTTTTTAGTAGTTCTCCTCTTGAATTGGAGAAATTGCTGATTGATGCTTCCTATATTGGGCGGCATCGTGACTAGCATACGAAATTGATTGATTAAGGAGATTGGAATGGAGAAAATCAAAGTTGGTGTTTTGGGACTGGGGCGTGCAGGATATCGTATGCATTTCCCCGAACTGGAGAAGTTCCCCGAACTTTTTGAAATTGTCGCTGGCTGCGACAATGACCCTGAACGCAGAGCCAATGTGGCGGAGTCACATCCCAAAGTGAAGCTGTATGACAATGCGGCTGACTTCGTGAAGGATCCAGACATTGAACTGGTGACTGTCGCCACACGTACACCGCTCCACGTTGAACATTCCGTTTTGGCCCTGGATGCAGGCAAGTATGTCTTCAATGAAAAGCCCATCGCAGTGGACTATGAGAGCGCACTAAAGCTCCGCGAGGCTGACAAGCGCCATCCCGGCAGGCTTTTCATCCGCCACAACCGCCGTTTCGAGCCGGCATTCGAGCATATCATGTCCATCATCCACAGCGGCAAGCTGGGATTCGTCTATGAAATCAAATTGCGCCGCAATTCATACGATTGGCGCGCCGACTGGCAGACTCTGCAAAGCTGCGGCGGCGGCCAGCTCCTCAACTGGGGACCACACATTGTGGACCATGCGATGCGCTTCCTGGAAGGCCCTGTCAAGGACGTGTGGAGCGACCTTAAACTGGTGGCGGCAAGAGGCGACGCCGAAGACCATGTGCGCATCATCCTCAGGGGTGAGAACGACCGTGTCGTTGACCTGGAGATTTCCGGCGGCTGCTCCCTGCACGAGCCGGTCTATGTGGTGAACGGCACTTTGGGCACATTGATAAGCGACAACGAGCTGCGTCTCCATCTAAAGTACATCAATCCTGCCGCTCCAAAACCCACATTCCAGGCAACAAGTGCAAATCCACCAGTCCGCGGCGGCTTCGGCGGCGGTGTCAAGCCCGAGTGGATTGAGGACGATATACAGACGGCGCCCGCAACAGGCGACGATACCTGGAAATGCTGGAAGTACCTTTACGAATCCATACGCAATGGCGCAAAATTCCCGGTGACTTTGGATGAGGCACTGGAAAATATGCGTGTCATCGACATGGTGAAGAAGGGCACTCCTGTTGTAAATGTACGTGACCGTTGAGATTACTTGCATTTTTCAATAATGCATTATCTTAAAGATGTTTTTAGAGCAGTCCATTCCCGTAGAGTGGATTGATTTTGGGAAATTGTTTTTAGAATAAAAATTCAGTAAAGAAGAAGGAGAAGAGAAAAATGTTACAGCAAATAATACTGTACGCAGTCTTGTTAATTGCAGCTATTGGAGCAATCATCGGTTGGACAAATTCAAAGAAGGGCGCTGAATGGGGACAGCCCATGACCATCATTTGCGCAATCGTCGCAATTTGCATGGGCCTTTGGCTTGCCTACAGGAATTCATCACCGTCAGCTGGCCGCAGCGCGGCAATGGCTCGTGAAAACGCATATCGCGAGGCAAAAGTCAATGTTCTTGCCGCAAAAGTCAAGGAAACGCTTGATGGCAAAAAGGCTGTCGTGATCGTCGATCCCAATGTGGACATTACCAAGGATGTCGAAATGCTCCTCTGGAAGTCCCTGTTCAACCTGAACGATGAGGATTTCCTGAAGCCAGAGCCACCAGCACCGCCAAAGGGCGCAGATCCTGAAATGGCAATGATGGAGCCTATGGACGAGTGGTTCGTCGAGCCAATGTTCAAGAAGATGGTTGAAGGCAAGCAGTTTGATTTCATTATCTTCACAACCTCCCTGCCAAGGGGTCTGAAGTATGCCAAGGGCCAGTTCACAGCACCTTATATGAAGGACAAGAAGATTGTCCTTGCCAGTGGCAACCTCTTCAATTGCGCGCCTCTCCTCAATTCAGGTGTGGCAGTCGCCGCCATTACTTCATCGCCAAGCGCAGTCTATGACGACAAGCCAGCACCAAAGGAAACACAGGCTGCATTCGACAAACGCTACATCCTCATCTCCCAGAGCAACATTGGCGAAATGGTCAAGTCAAATCCAGAAATCTTTGGCATTGAAAAGAACTGATACTGATTTTGATAAAGACTGAATAGACATAATGGCTTTGGTTCTGGAGAACCAAAGCCATTATTTGTTTAGTGGACAGTGGACAGTCCGGTGTCTGCGGCGAAAGCCGAAGATAGAGCTGTGCCTACTAGACGCACGCGGGCGAGAACGCCCGCGCACAGAACAGCCCACAGACCACAGACCACAGACCACTGTCCACTTTTTAGCAGAGGTTTCCAATATGGATGACATTAATATCTACGACAGCGGCCTGAAATTTCCCCTGACCTGGAATGCCCGCGTGCTGGCATATTCCTCCGCTGGGGACATAGCGGAATTGATCACAGACGTGCTGGAACGGGCCAATCTGCCCCAATATGCCTGTGTGCCAGGCAATGTCTCATCATCAGGAACATACCGCACATGGGTAATCAAGGCCCTGGTGCCGGATTATCCGACGCTGCGTATTTTGTTTTCCAATTTGGAGCAGCTGCCTGGAGTCAAGATGCTTATATGATAGTCGGCGTCGGCATATCTGGAGGCGTGGACAGCGCGGCGACTGCTTTGCTGCTGAAACGCGCGGGGCATCAGGTGCGCGGCTATACGCTGCGCATGACTGGCGCCGATTGCGGCAAGGCCAGGCAGGTGGCCGCCAGGCTGGACATTCCATTGCAGGAACTTGACATACAGAGCCAGTTCGACAGCATGGTGCTGGACTATTTTGCCGATGAATATGCCTGCGGCAGAACCCCGTCACCATGCGTGAAATGCAACCGTCTCTTCAAGTTTGGCGTCCTGCTGGATGCAATGCGGGCTGATGGCTGCGACTGCATTGCGACAGGTCATTACGCAAGAATTGAGGACGGATGCCTCAAGCGCGGCATTGACGCAGGCAAGGACCAAAGCTACTTTCTGGCGCAGGTGCCCATGAATGTCTTTCCATACGTGATGTTTCCTTTGGGAAACATGCTTAAATCCCAAGTCAAGCAACTGGTTTATGCAGAAGGCATAGTCTCCCAGGAGGAAGGCGAGAGCCAGGATTTGTGCTTTGTCAGTGACGGCGATGTGTTTTCCATCGTGTCCCGGCGCCGCCCTGAATTGCTGAAGGAAGGTGACATAGTGACCAGGGACGGAAAGGTCCTTGGACGGCACAAGGGCGCCTTTGCCCACACCATAGGGCAGCGCAGAGGACTTGGACTGGGGGGAGGCCCATGGTTTGTGATTAAAGTGGATATTGCGGAAAACAAGGTTATAGTAGGCCGCCAGGCAGACCTGAACTGCCGCAGCGTTCATCTTTCAGGCATGAACTGGATGGTGGATATTCCTTCCACGGAAATCCGTGTGCAGGCTCAACTGCGTTACCTGATGAAACCCAGGGAGGCCAGGCTTGTTCCCTGCGGCTCCGATGAGGCAGAATTGAATTTCGACGAGGATGCACCACTTGCCCCAGCAGGGCAGCTTGCAGTTGCATACGATGGCGACAAGGTCGTGGCAAGCGGCTGGATTAACTCATGTGAATAGTGGACAATAACCATTAATTAGAGGCAATTTCAAAACTATCGCGTCTGCCCGCAAACTATCGGAGCCGCTGGCTTTAGCCAGCGGAAAAGGCTTGCCTTTCCTGTGGTTTTGCAATTGCCTCATTACTCAAACAAAATGCAAAAGACAACATTACATGAAGAGGGCAGGGAACTCAAGGTTCTTGCGGATTACGATGTCATAGTCATTGGCGCTGGCATAGCAGGTTGCGCCGCCGCTGTTGCGGCCTCGCGTGTAAAGGGCACCCGTGTCTGCATAGTGGAGAATTTCTGCCTTCCAGGTGGCCTTGCCACAATTGGCAATGTAATCGTATATCTGCCGCTCTGTGACGGGCGTGGACACCAGGTCTGTGGCGGTCTTGCGGAGGCGCAGTCACGCATGTCAGTGGCATGCGAGAAGGAGGCCAAGCGCAATGTGGGCATTTCGCCCGTGCCAGCATGCTGGAACAAGGGCGGCGACCTGGAGGAGCGCAAGAAGGTGCGCTTCCGTACGGAATTCAATCCCATGTATTTTGCCCTGGAACTGGAGAAGCAGTTGCGGGCGCGGCATGTGAAGCTCATCTACGCAGCCAGGTTCGCTGGTGTCATCAAGGAAGGAAAGGTGATCAAGGCCGTGGTGCTTGAGACAAAGTCAGGGCGCATTGCAATGACATGCAGGGCTGTCGTCGATGCCTCCGGTGATGCGGACGTGTGCGTCGCGGCGGGTGAAAAGGTGGCGACTTCCGCAAAGAACGTCCGCTGCGGCTGGTACTATACAAACGAGAACGATGGCATGCACCTGTACCGCGAGACCGATACAATCTACTACAAGCCAGGAGATGGCAAGCCGCCGCGCTATTTCAACTTCGATGCGTTGAACGGCATTCCCTCACAGATCATAGCCTCCCACGATATGATGAAGGACAGGATGAGGCAGACCCTTGAGGTCAAGGGCGAAATGCCCTTCATCGCCAATATCCCCACATATCCTACTTTCAGGATGACCAGGCATCTGGTGGGACGTGTGGTCATGAGGGCCAGCGACGACCACCGCTGGTTCAGCGACACCGTGGGCATGACTGGCGACTGGCGCAAGGCTGGACCGATTTTCTGCATCCCGTTCAGGGCGCTGGCCGCCGTCAATACATCCAACCTCATTGTGGCTGGGCGCTGCATGTCCACGACTGGTGACAATTGGGATGTGATGCGCGTGATTCCACCATGCGCCGTCACTGGCGAGGCGGCTGGAGCAGCCGCCGCTATGCTGGCGCAGGATAGTAACGCACTATCTTTTGCAGATCTCAGCATTCCCGCGCTGCAAAGGCATCTTGTCAGCCACAAGGCTATCATTGACAGGTCAATATTGGACAAATAACGCCATGAGCAAGAAGAAACAGCAAAAGGGCATTGAACCCGAAGAGGAAGATTTCACTGGCAACCTTGGTTCTCCGTTCGCGGATTTGAAGGTGGATGTGCCGCCACCGCCTGAACCGCCAGCGCCGCCGCCGCCACCGCCGCCTACACGGGAGGAAATCATGGAGGCAAACCTTAGCAGGGCGGACAAGGAAATGCTGGCTGAATTCCGCCAGGCGGGCATTGTGCCGGAGGCAATAACCAGGGACAACAAGGCCTCCCATAAAGTCAGGCTTACCCTCTCAATACAGAGAAAGGGGCACAAGGGCAGGGTGGTC
>JAFZZD010000751.1 GCA_017615955.1 Victivallales bacterium | reverse complement strand
GGCCCAATATCAATAACCCCAGGCGGAGCGCAGCTCCGCCTGGGGAGCGTGCCCATCTAAAGTTTACGGCCCCAGCGGGGCCGAACTGCCACTGGCAAGGCACTAGCAACACTTCTCTAGAACATAGCCTAAAATTAACACTATGTTCCCCAAGAGGGTAGGCAATGGGGAACATAGCGAAAATTAAAGTCCCATTAGTCCCCTTAGTCCCATTAGTCCCATTAGTCCCATTAGTCCCATTAGTCCCATTGGCATCCTATAAAAAACTCGTTTTTTATTAAGTTTGCTTAAAAAGTGTAGTAATGGTAACATTTTGTAAATTCTGTTTGCAATTATTGCTTTCCTAATTAAAATAAGCGCACAAATAATTCAACTATCAGTAATTGCAAATAAAAGTGCGCTAATGAGAATATTCATAATAGCATTGATATTGCCATTGATAAGTATGCAGGCCGAACCATTGGGGTGGCTTGCTGGTCGGCAGGAAGGCGGCGTCTGGTATAACGAGGGTCGAGTGGACTACATTTGCAGCCTTCTGGCTTTGGACTTGCTGGAGCGGAGCGGGGAGGCAAAATACACGGAGTCAGTCCGTGCAGGCCGCAGGAGATTGTCCCAGGATGGGGGCACCAGTCTGCACCCCACGTTGGCGCGTTGCATTGCCAATGGCAGTTATGGGGACTTGTCATTGTATTTTGACCATGGCTTCTGCAATGAGGATGGAGCCTTTCCAGACCTGTTGAGCACATTATGGTGTTGTCATTTATTGAAGTTTAGAGAAGGCGTGGATGAAATATGGCTTGAAGCCTCAGTGGCGTTCATCTACGATGAGTGTCTTGGTGGCTTGGAATGGGGACTTTCTGCCGAGGGCAACCAGCGACTAGGTTTGTTTGTGCTATGGCAGTTGCTTTTGATGGACGAGCCGATTGCAGCAGAGGCTCTGGATCATGTACGTAATTTGATTGCGTCCGACAATGTGGAGCTGGCTTTGCAGTTGGGCATAATGTGCGCTTGCGGCGAATGGGATGAGGCGCTTGTGTTGCGTGGCGCGTTGCTGTCAAGGCGCAATGAAGATGGGTCTTGGCCTGAACAGGCAGGAGCAAATGGCGACTTGCTGGCAAGTTGCCTGGCGTTGGAAGTGCTGGATGCCTTTACTGTTACAAAGGCAAGTGCTGGAGCGGATTTGGACGTGCCATTGGATGCGGTAAGAATGAAGAATGGCGAGATGCGTTTTCTGCTGTTCAACAATGGCGATTATGCTGCCTTGCCATGTATGGTTGAAGTGGAATGGCATGATGGCGAAGGGTTGCTTTCCAAGGAGGAGTTTGCTGTTGGGCGTATGGAGAGGCGTCATGCCTTGAGTTTTACAGTTAGGCTTCCTGTAAATGCCGAGCTTGTCGTGATAAAGGCGGATGTAGCGGGTGTTTCGGGGGATGTGGATTGGAGGAACAACATCTGCTATGTTCCGCTTGTGGGGGATGGCGTGCATTCCATGGAAGTTGGTCCGTTGCTGGCGGCGGGCAAGGACGAGGCGAACCCATTGTTCCTAGGTGCAGGACTGGGTGTGATGTTGACTGGCGCGATAGTGCATAACGGGCAATGCGCAGAGGGCACCCTGACATGGGAATTGCTGGACAATGGCAAAAGGCTTTGCACGGGCAATGGCCATGGGCGCCTAGAAGTGGAGTGGTTTCCATTGGAGGGCTGGCATGAACTGGAGTTGAAGGCGCAATGCAATGGCGTGGAGAAGACGCGCAAGGCCCGGTTTGAGGTGGTTTACGATGCAGCAGTGCTGAAGACATACAAGATAGAAGCGCAGCAGACCTGCGACTGTTTTGGCGCCAGGGAATATGTGGAAATACAGGCATTGTCTTCCTATCCGGACTGCGATGTGGAAATGCGTATTTATTCGCCGCTGGGCATGTTTCTTTGCAAGGCGGTAAAGGATTCCTTGCGCGAACGATATTGGCAGTGGCACACGGGAGATTGCAGTCCTGGCATTTACAAGGCGGAGGCGATATTCCGTAAAGGCGGAATTGTGCTTGCCAGGGCGGAAAAGAATATTGAGATATTGCCCACATTCCAGATTAGCGACCTTAAGATAGAGGAGCCGATTTTTACGGGAAAGCTGTATGAACGGCAGGATTGGCAGGAGCATTTGACCTTTAGTTGGAATTGCGTTGCCAATGTGCAGCGTGAGGCAAGTTTACAGTGGCATATTGAGGATGCAGAAGGAAGGCCGTGTGCCTTTGGCAGTGGCGAAATGCAGGTTGCCGCGAATACGGGCAGGCTTTTGCAATGCAGTTCAGTGCCTGCTGGAATAGGCGGCAGGTTTGAGGCATACGGCACACATACGCTGCGGGGGAGGCTGACATCTGGCGAGGATAGCATAGAGACAAGTCTGCCAGTTAATGTGTTGAAACGCCCAGTCATCAGCATAAGCAGCAGGGTTTCGCCTAAAGAGATTGATACTGGAAGCAATATGTTGCGCACCACAATAAGGCTGGAGGGCGATGCAAGCGGAAGCGTAGGCGAACCAGCAAGTTTCATTGTGGAGGATGAACCCATAATGCTGCATGACAGCAAAGCCACCATACGCCTAGTGGATGTACGTGACGCGTATGGCAATCTGGTGGAGGAAGGTGCATTGCTGTGCTCCGTGCCATACGGAAAATTGAGTGGCGGCATCTCCCTTTCTGAAGCATGGCGTGTGCAGGGTGATTTGCTGCGTGTGCTGGTCAGTGGCGGCATTGCGGAACTGGAATACAACGTGGGCGAAGTACCTGTTTCCAGCAAGCAGCCAGTACCAATCTACATAAGTGTGAGGAAGGATGGCACGAATGAAATGCTGGGGAGTGTAGGTGTGTTTTTTTTATAGTGGACAGTGGACAGTGGACAGTGGACTGTGGACTGTGGACAGTGGACAGTGGACAGTGGACTGTGGACTGTTCTGTGCGCGGGCGTT
>JAFZZD010000075.1 GCA_017615955.1 Victivallales bacterium | reverse complement strand
GCAACTTGAGTGGGCGCCGCCTCGGCGCCCACATACAAATTAAGGAGGAAACCATGTCACAGCCAGTAATAGCGATAATTGGACGCCCCAACGTGGGCAAATCAGCACTGTTCAACTGCATCCTTCGGAAGCGTGTGTCCATTGTGCACGAGCAAAGCGGCGTGACCAGGGACCACATTGCCGCGCCTGCGGAGCATTACGGCAAGCATTTTCTGCTGGTGGACACGGGAGGCCTGGGTCTTCATCACCGTGAAAACGCCACTGACATCTTCGACGGCATGATACGAGAGCAAGTTGAAGAAGTCGTGAAGGAAGCCGCCGCGCTGATCTGGGTGGTTAACATACAGGAAGGCGTGACAATACAAGATGAGGAAGTTTCCGACTTCATTCGCAAGACAGGCAAGCCCTTTGTCATCGCCGCCAACAAGGGCGACAATGACAACCTGCGTTCCGAGGCAGTGCCCGCATTCGCGCGTCTTGGTTGCAGCGACATCTTCCCCATCAGCTGCCTGCATGGCGTCGGCATCGGCGATTTGCTGGAGGCTGTTCTGGCGAAGGTGCCCCAGGACGCCTTCGGTGAGAACGAAGCAGCCAAGCAGGAGCGCATAAAGGTGGCTGTGGTGGGACGCCCGAATGTGGGCAAGTCCTCGCTGGTGAACAAGATGCTGGGGGAAGACCGCCAGATGGTCAGCGACATTCCTGGCACCACGCGCGATGCAGTGGATGTGCCAGTTGATCTGGACTGCAACGGCGAAAGCCTGCCCATCACCATAATAGACACAGCCGGCATGCGCCGCAAGAAGCAGGTGGATACAGTGGTGGAATTCTTCAGCCTGTCCCGTTCCGAGGCGGCAATCAAGCGGGCTGACATCATCATTTTCATGATTGACGCCACGGATCCATGCACAGCACAGGAACGCCGCATAGGTCATCTCATCGTGGAGGCGCAGAAACCATGCCTCCTGCTGGCGAACAAATGGGACTTGGCACGGAAGGAAGGCAAGACTGAAAAGGAAATGCTGGAGCGCATCAGGCAGGACATGCCATTCATGGCCCATGCGCCATTGCTGCTGATTTCAGTGGTGAAGGGCTTCCATTTCAGCGACATAGCAAACCGCCTGCTGCACATACGCGAGCAGATGCGCGTGACAGTGCCCACTGCGTTGCTGAACCAGTTTCTTCAGGACATACTGGCCCGCAATCCACCGCCCAGCACAGGCAACAAGCGCTTCAAGATCCTATATGGAATACAGCGCAGCTGCCCGCCGCCCAAATTCCTGTTCTTTGTGAACAAGAAGGACCTTTGCCCACAGAATTATCAGCAATATCTGGAAAACCAGCTTAGGGACGCCTTCTATCCAGAGGCGGGCTTGCCAATAGTTCTAATCCTGCGGGAGCGAGCCTCCCACAACCTACAGGAAGTGGATGGCAAGCGCCAGGCCGCCGCCGGCGTCAAGAAAAAGAAGGAAGAGGACTACCAGGCAAAGAAGCGCAGAGCCAGGAGATGATTTTTTTATCCACAGATTGTCGCAGATTTACACAGATAACCTGAAGAGCCAATTTCAAAACTCGCGTGCCACGACGCAAACTATCATAGCCGCTGGCTTTAGCCAGCGGAAAAGGCTTGCAATGCCAAAGTTTTGCAATTACCTCCTTTATTTATTATGATTGAGCAACTGACATTGCAGCCAGGCAAAAAGCTGGTGCTGGCCTCCGCCTCGCCACGCAGAGCAGAGCTTTTGGAAAAGGCGGGCATACCATTTGTGAAGTGCCCTGTGGACTTTGACGAGTACAGCATCACAGAAAAGCAGCCGTCTCGCCTGGTGCGCCTGCTGGCGGAGGCAAAGGCAGAGGCTTGTGGGCATGAGGGGCTTGTGCTGGGGGCTGATACCGTGGTAGCGCTGGATGGACGCATTTTCGGCAAGCCAGCGGACATGGAGGAGGCACGCTCCTACTTGAAGGCACTCTCTGGCAAGACGCATCAGGTGCACACTGGCGTCTGCCTTCGCAGAGGCAATGTGAAATTAAGCTGGACAGACACCAGCCAGGTTACTTTTAAGGTACTGGATGACAGTGCCATAGACGAGTATTTCTCATACGTGAACCCCCTTGACAAGGCAGGCGCCTACGCAATCCAGCAAAAGGGAGAGCTAATTATTGCCTCGTATAGCGGCCTGCTCTCCACAATCATAGGGCTGCCAATCGAAGAGGTGCAGGCTATACTCTCGTCCAATAATGCACACTC
>JAFZZD010000750.1 GCA_017615955.1 Victivallales bacterium | reverse complement strand
TATGTATTGATGACCGTCAGAAAACCGCTGTAGCTTATCGTTTTTTGGAAAGGCAAAACGCCCTCTGGATAGGTGTGTCACACCCTCACTCGCTTTTTGCAGGGAAAGGGTATTTTTCTGCAACAGGAAATCCCCTGTGGAGAAGCTCGTCTGGCCGTGCATCATCTCCTATTTTTCGCGCCGAATAGACCGTCAGAGCATTCGGGTATTCGGGGTGGCTGGCAACCTTCAGCGGTTCATTGGTGAAGGGGTCGCACGGCAGATTTGGCAGGAATGATGGCACCAGCTGTTCCAGGTCAGCTGGCCATTCGCCGTGTTGCAGACGATATTGGCGCAACGCGATGCCGACACTTGCCTCACGGCAGGTGGCCTGCCAAAACTGCATTCCATAAAGGTCAAAGTAACGGTTGATGTGAACGCCAACGCCGTCCATGCACTTGGTGTTCGGCGCCTCCAGATTGTAGTTCCAGGGAATAGAATCAAGCCATCGGTCAAAACGCGCCTCCAGAGCAGGCATATCCTCCAGCGGAGTGTCAAGCGACTGGAGTTCCAGCTGGAAGAACTCGTCGATGTGCCTGAGAATCAGGCACCGCCAAAGCCGTTCCATGCCAATGGGCACCGCTGCCATCGGCTTTAGGCAATGCCTGAAGTGCATGCGGATAAAAGGCGAGGGGCTGAACTCGTCCTCCAGATAGGCGCCTGTATCAATGGCAGTCTGGCGACGAGTATCAGATAGCCAAAGAACATGGGCGCGCTCCAGCGGCCTCATCTGAGATTCCGCCTCCTGCAACGCCGCCTGAATCCTCTGGCAGAGGGAGGCATCGTCGGGAATCCCTGCACGCAGGAGAGTGGGAAGCAGCTGCAGACGATTCTTCTCAAGCCGCCACTTGCCAGTGGTTTCCTCCTTGAGGGCTTCCCATTTGCCGAACACCTCTGAGTAGGCTCCTGCCTTCCAGGTAGCCTCCAACTCCTCCTCCCGCTTTTTGAACTCCTCCCTTTCATCAAGCCTCGCCTTGGACTCTTCCTGCGAAGGAGGATTTCCCCTGAGCTCTCGCAATTCGTTGCCGTATGCCTCGCACGCCTTCCACTGGAAGGGGGACGAAAGCACAGGATACAGCACGCTTGCCAACGGCAACGCCGCAAAGGCGCAGCCTACCAGGACGCTGCGGCACAGCCTGGGGCGTGATGGCCGCTCTGCGCCACGCCATTCCCAGACGATATGCAGCGTGTCCGCCGACAGCTGAGCCAGGAAGGCAACAAACAGCCACGTGCGTCTAACCAATGCTTCCAGTTCAGATGCGTATGCAGAGAGTGTATTCCCCCATGCATTGAGGGACTCATGTATTTCAGTTGCGACTTGCTTAAGAAAGAGGATGTACCGTGGCGTCCCAACGACAGTATAGCCAAGTCCGAAAGCACTGTAAAGGTCAATCGAATCCATAATCGGAATAACCGCCCAGCCAACAAAGAGCGCAATGGAGAACAGCCACAGGAAAATGCGAATCCCCCGC
>JAFZZD010000749.1 GCA_017615955.1 Victivallales bacterium | reverse complement strand
TGAGCGCCGAAGCGGCGCTCACACGGACGCCCCAGCGTATGGAAACACAAGGGGCAAACTGCAATTATTTGCATATTTCCAGTTCTGCTTGCCCGCGTGATGTGTCCAGGCAGGCCTGGCGTGCAGCAGGATATGCCTCTTCCCGCATGGTGCCTGTGAATTGCACACCATTGCCGCCAAAATTGATGTCGCCAATAGCCGCGCCTGCCGAGGTCAGCAGCAGTTTTATGCGCTCGTGGCAGGAATATGGCGCCGTGATGCGGAATTGCACCATGGGCACCAGTTCACTGGTCTCCGCCAGCGCCAGCACGGCCTGGGCGGATTCAGTGTATGCCTTCACCAGCCCGCCAGTGCCCAGTTTTATGCCGCCGAAGAAGCGGGCAACCGTCAGCATCACGTTTGTTATGCCGCTGCCCTTCAGCACTTCCAGGACGGGACGGCCGGCCGTGCCAGACGGCTCGCCGTCGTCAGAGCAACTGAGCACGTTGGCGCCCGGCCCCACGATGAACGCGTGAACCAGATGGGTCAGCCCCTGGCCGGCCCATTGCTCCTTGCGCTGCCGCAGGAAGTCCCTGGCGCCTTCCTGTGTGCCAGGAATGGCGAACATCTCAGATATGAATCTGGAGCGTTTGATGACGATTTCCGCCTGGGGCTGGTTGTTGAGCACTAGCATTTCGCGTGGATGTCAGTATGCTTCGTAGAATGCCTTGTATGCCTTGTATGCCATATAGACGTCAATGACGCCGGCTGTCTCGAGAGGCGCGTGCATTGAGAAGAGGCCCACGCCGCAATCGACAACGTCCATTCCATAGCGTGCCAGGTACAGTGCGATGGTGCCGCCGCCGCCCACATCAACCTTGCCAAGTTCGCCAGCCTGCCACAGAACGCCAGCCTTGTTGAAGATGCCACGTATGTTGGAGATGCATTCCGCGGAGGCGTCGCTGGAGCCAGCCTTGCCCCTGGCGCCTGTGTACTTGGACAGAACGATGCCGCAGTTCAGTTTCGGCATGTTGTTTGGTGAACTGACTTCTGGGAAGTCCGGGTCGTGCAGTGCGCTTACATCGGCTGAAAGCATGGTGGAGTTTTCCAGTGCACGGCGTACCGTCAGGCCGTTGTAGCCGCCTTTCATGCGCGCCGCCAGCTCCGCCACGGAGTTTTCCATGAATGTGGAATCCATGCCCGACTTGCCGTATGAGCCGATTTCCTCCTTGTCGCAGATGACCGCCACCCTGGTGCGGGAAGGCGTGGTCTTTGCATCAAGAATGGAGCGCACGGTGGCATACGCGCAGACCCTGTCATCGTGGCCATAGCCCAGTATCATGGACTTGTCAAAGCCCACATACCGTGCATTGCCGGCCGGCACGATCTCAATTTCGGCGGAGAAGAAATCCTCCTCCTCAATGCCGTACATCTTCTTCAATTGGCGCAGTATGCCCAGCTTCACCCGGTCCTTCACGTCCTTGTCGTTCTTGTCGGTTGCGGGAATGCTGCCCACGATGACATTCAATGCCTCGCCGTTGAATGCCTTGTCCACGGTGGTGTTGGGCTGGTTCCTGTCCAGATGGGGCAGCAGGTCGGTGATGGTGAATACAGGGTCTTCTGGCTTGTCGCCGATGGCGATGTCCACCCTGGAGCCGTCCCTCTTGTAGGCGACACCATATATTGCCAGCGGGATTGTGAGCCACTGGTATTTCTTGATGCCGCCGTAGTAATGTGTGTCAAAATATGCCAGGCCATCCTGCTGGCAGAGCGGGCTGGGTTTGGCGTCCAGCCTGGGTGAGTCAATGTGTGCGCCAACCAGGGCCAGCCCCTTTTCAAGGCTTTCCTTGCCAATGTGCGCAAGGAACAGCGTCTTACCGCCGCAGGAACGGTAAACCTTGTCCCCGGCCTTCAACGTCTTGCAGTCCTCTATGTTCTTGTAGCCAGCCTTCTTTGCCAGTTTCAATGCGATGTCATGGGCCAGGCGCTCAGTCTTTGCGTGGCTGAGAAATTCCACATAGTCCTCGTTGTAGGAGGCCATCTGCTTTTTTTCGTCATTGGAGAGCTTTTCCCAGCCAGTGTCCCTTTTCCATACAGAGACTGTCTCTTTTGTTGCCTTTTCTGCTTTTTTGTCTTTTGCCATGATTTTCACTCCTTAAAGGTAATTGCAAAACTATCGCGTAGCACGCTGTTCCGCGCGGCCAGGGGCCGCGCGTCAGGACGCGGGAATGCCAAACGCCCTCCGCCTCGCATATCCAAAAACCTCTGGAAGTCCCGCGCACATCCGCCTCGCATATCCAAAAACCTCTGGAAGTCCCGCGT
>JAFZZD010000748.1 GCA_017615955.1 Victivallales bacterium | reverse complement strand
TGCGCGCCCTGCGGGCGCTTGCCCGGGGTTACGCATGGTTGCGCCCTCCGGGCGTATATTACCTGCCCTCTTGGGGAACAGAGCTTTGGCTGAAAGCCACAATCTGGGCGAACTCCGTTTCAGTGCTTTAAGCCAGCACCACTTCTTTGCTGTGCTCCAGACCATCCTGCCCCTGCCATTTCAGGCGATAGATGCCGTGGAATCCTCTGAATGCGATTGAGCCGTCTTTTTCGGCTTTGACGCAGGTGCGGGTTTTCCATTCATGGTTGATCAGGTCATCAAGAACAAAATATGCTGGCTTTGGCACCATGTCCCTTGAGAACAAGCCCGATACAGAGGGTTCGCCTGGGGCGCCGCAGTCATCCACCACATTCCACCATGTGATGCCCATCATTGGCTTGAGACTGAACCACAGGCGATAGAGATTGCGTGTGATCACTGCCTGGATGGCCTGTCCACGCTCGTCGTTGTTGGGCGCGGTGATTGTGATTTCGGACAGATGAACGGGCAGCCCTGCTTTGGCAAGACGCTGGAATGTTGCATACACCGCATCCGGTGACTGCACATCTGCGTGGGCGGCATTCCTGTCAATGGGAATGCCATTGGCGATGTCCAGGCATATCTGAGGGTTGAAAAGATGCATTTGCGCCCCTATTATGTCAATTTTGCAGCCTCGTGAGCGCAGGTCTTGGATCTGACGGAGATAGTCATCGGTCAAGTTGTAGTCGTTGATGTTGAGTTTCGCCTTGTCAGGCAGAACGCTTTCCGCAATTTTGAATGCGCGGAATGTGTAATCCCCTGGCATGGGACCATACCAGCTCTTGCAGATTTTGGAGCCAGGGATCATGTTCCCCTTTCCGAAGTCGGTGGAACTTTCGTTTGCCACGTCCCAACTGTCGATTTGGTCTCCATAGCGGATGGCTATTTCCATGATGCGGCGTGCCGTCACAGAATTCAGGTATGAAGTAAATGCGGGGTATTTTTCCGCGAACTGCTCTGCAGTCATGTCGCCGAAGACGCTTGCCAGCGCATTGTTTTTCAGCCGTCCCACCACTGGATGCCGTGTCAAGTCTGCCTTAAGGAGAGCATCCAGTGGCAGTTTGGCAATAAGCCATTCAGGCCATTGCCAGTTGCAGTTGCCCCATACCAGCGTATGGCCATGGAGTCTGATGCCTTTGCTTTTACAGAATTGGACAACTGGTTCAACTGCTGGACGCCGCCAGTGAGGCTGTTGTTTCGGGGCAGGACACTTGTTCCAGAAGTCCGCGCTGTCGCGGTATTCCGCATCGAAGCGCGGCTTACCCTCTTCAAGTTCGAGTTGCTTCCAATAGAATGCAATGGTAGCGGAATTGAACAAGCCGTCATGCCCGTATAAGGCACGGTATTTCGCATTGCGTTCGTCGCTGCCTAGTTGGTCAAAGTTGAAGATGTGGGCGCCGAAGATGAATTGGCTTTGTATTTGCTCGACCTGGACATCGGCTCCTGCTGGCGCACTTTCCAGAGTGAAATGTCCATCGGCCATGCGGTTTGCTTCAATGTCACGGTCAATTTTAGCCTGGACCTTGGAATCCCATTTCTCCCAGTATGCCGCGCTCATTGCCGCATTGTATTTGGTCATGTCCATTTTCATGTCATCCTATCGCTGACTTCCCTAATGCCAAGCATTACGCCAGGATTTCCTTGATTTTGGCCCGCATTGCGGCGACGGTGCAGATGGAGGCGCGTGGGTAGAAGGGCAGCCTGCCTGTCTGGCGCAGGATTGCGGCGTGCTTTGCGTTGAAGGTGTGGCGGGCGGAGATGAACTGCCCCCAGAAGCCATAATGCCACATCACGTCTTCATTTGGCGGCTGCATGTTGTCAAACCACTCCTGCGGGAATAGCGCCAGCCATTTGGGGTTCTGGTTGAGCCAGGTGCTGGTGCGGATTTGCTTTGCGCCCAGTTTCTGCTCTACGGCGTCCAGCATTGTCAGGAAGCAGCGGGGCAGGTAGTCCTTGTCTGTGAAGATTGACTTTGGGGAGACCATGTTCGCGATGTGGAATGTGACGGTCTTGTTTTCAGGGTCGAACAGCTGTGTTTCGTGTTTCAGGCTGCCGCATCCGCAGGCCAGGTATGCCTTTTGCACCGAGTCGTCCAGATAGTCTCTTTCGCAGCGGGCATCCAGTGATGGCTTGAACACAAGGAAAGCCTGTTCCTCGAAGGCGGCGCAGTCGTCCTTGCAGTCGTTGTAGATTGCTTCGGCAGCGTTTTCCAGTTTCAGCCATGGAGCCTCGTCGAAATGCAGGTCCACGGGATTGAGTGCGCCTGGATTCTCATCGCATTTCCTGTAGATGTCCACTCTTCTCCTCAAGACGGACTTGAATGTCTCTTCTGGATGTTCTTTCAGCCAGTTGTGCAGGAAAAACAACTTCAGCCTGACGATTTGGTAAAGGTAGTCCCTGTGTTCTTCCAATGTGTGGTCTATTGGTGCGCTCATTTTTCTCATTCCTGTCTTTGTATTGATTTCAAAAAGCCCCTAATTATAATTGGCAAGCATAATTCTGCAAGAAAATACATCAAAAATCAAAAAAATAACGATAGTTGTTTGAAATATCGCAGTTATGCTTATAAAATAAGGCGAAATTTTTGTTTAAGTCTAGGTTTAACAAGGGAGTTCATTGTGTCTTGGTTTGATTGGCTGATTGTTGTCGTGCCCATTATCTTTGTCTATTGCGTGGGCATTTACTGCATGCGTTTTGTAAGAGGCGTGGCCGACTTCCTGGCCGCCGGTCGAGTATGCGGCAGATATGTGCTGTGCGTGGGCGACGTGGCGAACGCATTGTCAATCATAGGCATGGTGTCCTACATCGAGATACACTACCGAACAGGTTTCGCGTTGGCGTTCTGGTCGTCCATCATGACGCCATTGGGCATCTTCATGAGCCTGATGGGCTTCTTCACATACCGTTTCAGGGAAACACGCGCATTAAGCCTGGGACAGTTCCTGGAAATGCGCTACAGCCGAGGCGTCCGCATATTCGCTTCAGGACTACGCTCGGTGGCTGAAATGCTGGCGAACATGATTATGCCTGCCATCGCCGCCCGCTTCTTCATTTACTTCTGGAATCTGCCCAGCCACTTCAATTTCCTGGGACTGCAGATCAACACCTTTGTATTCCTTTGCTTCTTCTTCCTTACCATAGCAATCTCCCTTATATGCATGGGCGGCACGCTGATTTTGGTCATCACGGATGCTGTCCAGGGCATGTTCTGCTATCCTATTCTAGCAATCTTCATCATCTACATCATGTGCAAGTTGTCCTGGAGCAATGAAATCCTGCCTGTCATGATGGACCGCGCCGAAGGTGAGAGTTTCCTGAATCCATTTGACTTGAGCAAGCTCAGGGATTTCAACCTGTTCCATTTGTGCGTCACATTCATGGCCACCATCCTGCATCGCGGAAGCTGGATTGGCGCAGGCACTTCCACTGCGGCAAAGACACCCCACGAGCAGAAGATGGCGCATTTGCTGGGCACGTTCCGCTCTGGCGCAGTCACCATCCTGTACATATTGATCGCAATCTTCGTGCTGACCACGCTGAACCACAAGCACTATGCCACTGAGGCCCGCGAGATTCGCCAGAAACTCAGCCAGAAGGTCGCAAATGAAGTGATTGAGGACGAAAAGCAACGCGCACAAGTAATGGCGGACATCGCCCAGATCCCGGAGCTTGTACACGAAATCGGCAAGGACGAGCCACTCAGCCAAAAGAAGAATCTGGACACCGTGTATCTGGACGCCGCACAGAAGACATTGTCTGGTACACCTGAAAACAACAAGAACTTCCAGCGTTTCCGCACTTTGTTCAACCAGCTGATGGACGCGGAAGTGCTGCGCAAATACCTGCCGCCAGGATTGGCTGGCCTGTTCGCTCTGCTGATGGTGCTGGCAATGATTTCTACGGACGATACGCGAATCTTCAGCGCAACCCTCACCATCGCCCAGGACTGCATCCTGCCCTTCAAGAAGAAGCAATTCACACCCAAGCAGCACATCTGGATGATCCGCATCGTGGCCATTTGCGTTGGTGTCATCTTCATCTGCGGCTCGTCATTCATGTCCCAGATGGACTACATCAGCCTATTCGTAAGCATGGTGTGCAGCTTGTGGATGGGCGGCTGCGGTCCTGTCATGCTGTTTGGCCTGTACAGCCGCTTCGGCACTACGGCGGGTGCATGGACCTCACTGCTCTCTGGCATGATCGTGTCTGGCTTCACCATATTCCTGCAGCGCGGCTGGGCTGGCATCGTATATCCCTGGCTGGAAAGGCATGAGCTGGTGGAAGGTGTCGGCAATTTCCTGACTACAGTGTCCAAGCCTTTCAATCCATACATTCTCTGGGAAATGAACCCGGTAAAATGCCCCATCAACTCGTATGAATTCTATTTCATGACCATGGTCATAAGCCTGGCGCTGTACTGCTTGGTCTCATGGCTCACACTGAAGGAGCCTTTCAATCTGGACAGGATGCTGCACCGCGGCATATACAATGTGGACGGCGAGAAGAAGGCCCAGGAAAGCTGGACATTAAAGACCGTGTTCCGCAAGATCATCGGCATCACACCCGAATACACCACTGGTGACAAGGTCATCGCCTGGAGCGTCTTTGGCTACAGCCTGGTCTATGGCTTCGGCATCATGTTCCTGGCGACCTGCATATCCAATATGATACATCCATGGCTGCCAGAATCATGGGGACTGTACTTCCACATCAAGTTCCTCTCCGTGCCATGCGCCATCGCTTCGTTCTGCACGTTCTTCTTCTTTATCATGGGGCTCAGGGACCTGATACAGCTCTTCAAGGATCTGCAGAAGCGCAAGGTCAATGACCTGGACAACGGCACAGTCTGCGGCAATGTGTCCATCGTGGACCAGGCTGCATTCGACAAGGTGGAACAGGGTAAGAAGGAAGCCTCTGTCTCCGAAGACAATAAGCAATAATTGTACGCAACAAAGTTTAGAGAACAATAGGCATTTTACACTAAAACAAAGAAGGAACTGGAACAATGAAGAAAAGAGAGCAAAGCAAAAATCTTGCACAGATGCTGATTTTGGCTTTTTGCTTTGTAGTTTGTTTTGCCACCACAGCAGCCATTGCCGATGATTTTGGCATCGAATCAGCAACACCAATTAAAATTGCCGACCCAATCAATCCACAACCGGGAATGGTGTGCAAATTCTACGATTTAAGACGCGATGACATTCAAAAGTGCTTAAAGGACAGAAGGCAATTGGAGGCGTTTCCTATTTTGGTATCAAGAGTCGACAAGGGAAATGAATTTGCTTGCGGTTTTACCGATAAAGAGATTGCCAGGAATGTTATGAGCTGGGAAGGTTATCTGAAGTGCAAACGAGCAGGAGCATACGTGTTTACTATATTTGGCCCTCACGACCACGAGTATTCTTTTGAAGTAAATGGCATAACTGGATTAAGTTATGTAATTCGTCAAAATAGTGTGACGGTGAATTTAAAAGTCGGGTGGAATAAAGTGGTTTTAACTGCTGTCAAGTGGTGTAACAATGACAGCGATGTATATAAAATCATTTATTTGCCGCAAGGTTCCTTGTCTGATCCTCGTCCTCTGACACCGGCTATGCTGTTCCATGAGCAAAAGCCTGAAGAGGATTGGTAAGACATCATCATAAGTTTGATTCCCAGATTGGCATAGATTATCACAAATTGTTTTTGCATTTATCTGTGATAATCCGTGCAAATCTGTGGATCAATTGAATTATTCGTTCATAAGCATTTCGGTGAAGCGCCTGTCTGCGTCAATGGCGCGTATTTCACCTAGAAGGTCGTTCAAGTTGCCTTCCATGATATTGGTCAGGTCATAGAGCGTTATTTCAAAGCGGTGGTCCGTGACGCGGTTCTGCGGGAAGTTGTATGTCCTGATGCGCTCGCTGCGGTCGCCAGTGCCCACTTGTGAGCGGCGCTCGCCAGCGTTCTTTTCGTCTTCCTCGCGCTGCTTTATCTCCAGCAGACGTGAACGTAAAATTGTCATGGCGATTTCCTTGTTGCGGTGCTGGGACTTTTCCTGCTGGCTCGCCACAAACATGCCCGTGGGAATGTGCGTAACGCGAACTGCGGAGTCTGTGGTATTGACGCACTGACCGCCATGCCCCGATGCGCGGAACACGTCAATGCGCAGTTCCTCGGGATTCAACTGGAAGTCCACTTCCTCCGCTTCTGCCATGACTGCCACGGTGGCAGTGCTAGTGTGGACGCGCCCCTGCGCCTCCGTCACTGGAATGCGCTGCACACGGTGCACGCCGCTTTCAAAATGCAGGTAGCTCCAGGCACCATCGCCAATCACCTTGAATGACACGCTCTTGATGCCGCCCAATTGCGTGTCGCTTAGATCCATCAGCTCTGTCTTCCAACCTTGTATTTCGCAGAAACGCTGGTACATACGATACAGGTCGCCAGCGAACAATGCCGCCTCGTCACCGCCTGCGGCAGGGCGTATCTCCATGATCACGTCCTTGCCTTCGTTGGGGTGCATGGGCAGAATCAGCGCCTTGATGTCGCCGTCCAGCTTGCGTATCTTTTCATTGAGGGCCTCCATGTCACCCTTGATGACTTCCTTGAAATCCGCGTCATCGGTCTCATGGAGCAATTCCTCGTTGCCCTGCAAATCAGCCTTTGCCTTGCACATTTCGTCCCATGCGCTTACCAGATTCTTCAGCTTCTGGTATTCCAAATTCAGCTTGCGGTAGTCGCTCTGGGAGCCGCTGGCGAAATCAAACACGGATATCGCCCGTTCTACCTCGGAAAGGCGAAAGGATGAATTCTTTATGTATGCTTCTAGATTCATTTAGGTGTGTGGCGTTGATTATTGCGCGGCCATTGGCCGCGCATCAGGACGTTATGTTTCCATACGCAATTACCATTTGGAAGTCCCGCGTCCTGACGCGCGGCTGTTTTGCGCGGCCATTGTCCGCGCATCAGGACGTTATGTTTCCATACGC
>JAFZZD010000747.1 GCA_017615955.1 Victivallales bacterium | reverse complement strand
GCACTGTATTTCGGGACATTATCTCTGCGCCCGTTGGATATATGGACATTGCCCAGATGTATCCGCTGGACTTTGAGGAATTCGCGCTGGCCAATGGTGTGGGAGGCATTGTGTTGGAGGCATTGCGCAAATCATTTGAAAACTGCACGCCTGTTGAGCCGTACATTCATCAGCGCATGATGCAGTTGTTTGAACTTTATCTTATAGTTGGAGGTATGCCAGCGGCAGTTTCAGCGTACTTGCAGACAAAGAACCTGCGGCGTGTGGCAGACGAGCAGAACGCCATTCTGAAGCTTTATCGGCATGACATCTCCAGGTATAACGAGAAAGACAGGCTGTATCTGAACGAGATTTTTGATTTGATACCCAGTGAACTCAACGCGAAAAACAAACGCTTCATACTTAAGAATCTTCATGAGAAGGCTCGTTTTGACAAGTACTACGACAGCTTTCTATGGCTTAAGAACGCTGGAGTGGCCCTTCCCGTGAATGTGGTTGATGAACCGAAAGTTCCATTGCTCCTCTCCAAATCGCAAAATCTGTTCAAGCTCTTCTCGAATGACGTGGGGCTTTTGGCTGCCCAATATGGCAGTGACATTCAGCTTCAGCTTTTGCGGCATGAAACCTCAATCAATTTCGGCTCGATATTTGAGAATGTGGCGGCGGAGGAGCTTGCCGCACATGGATTTGCGCTGTATTACTACAACAGCAAGAAATTGGGTGAATTGGATTTTCTGCTGGAGGAAGACGGAAAAGTTCTGCCAATTGAGATAAAGTCAGGAAAGGACTATTACCGCCACAATGCCATGGATAATGTGCTGAATTGCGATGAATACGATATTGACCATGGTCTTGTCTTCTGCAACGGCAATGTGGAGCAAGTGGGTAAAATCACCTATTATCCAATTTATATGCTCATGTTTTTGCAGAGAAAGGAAATACCTGATGAACTTATCTTCAATGCAGACTTTTCTGACCTTAGTGATTCCAAGGAATGAAGATACTACAGATAAATACCGCTGACTTTGGCGGGGGCGCGGAAGGCAGCGCGTACAAGCTATTTGATATGTACAGGCAGCTGGGGCATCAGTCCGTGCTTGCCGTCGGCACCAAATATCGTGATGATGGGGACATTGTGGAGATTCCCCGCATTCCCGCAAGCGGCAACATCTTGCGGCGGGCTGCATTCTGCGCCTCGGAATTGGCTCGCAAATTGGACAAGCACTCGTTTCCAGGATGTCGCAAGATGGCGCGGATATTGGCCAGGCTGTCAAGTCCCCTGCGCTGCCGGCAATATCGTGATGGCCTCGAAGAAACAGACTTCCCAGGATGCCATAAGCTGCTGGATAGCTTGCCTTTCACACCAGACATTGTGCACATCCACAATATGCATGGCTGGTTTTTTGACATCGGTATGCTGCCACAGCTGTCGGCACAGTTCCCCACAATCCTGAATCTACGGGATACCTGGGCGCTGACAGGGCATTGCGCTTATTTCATGGATTGCGAAAAGTGGCGCACTGGCTGCGGAAACTGCCCGCGCATTGATGTGTATCCCGCATTGCGCAAGGACGGCACCGCCCAGAACTGGCGCATGAAGGCGGATGTGTATGCCGCTTCGCATTTGTACGTGTGCGCACCTTCGCAATGGCTCATTGACTGCGCAAAGTCCTCCATGCTAAAGGCAGCCGAGTACAAGGTGATTCCCAATGGCATTGACACGACTGTTTTCACGCCAGGCGACAAGGCATTGGCGCGGCAACGTCTGGATTTGCCAGCGGATGTACCAATTGTGATGTTTGCCAGCGCTGCGGCAAAGACAGTGTTCAAGGACCAGGACACTCTGCGCAATGCCGTGGCAGAAATCTCGCATCGGCGTCCTGACGTGCATTTCATCTGCGTTGGGGCGGAGCTTGGCATGGATGCGCCCAATTTACATACCATGGCATATATTTCCTCGCCAGCAAAGATGGCGGACTGCTACCGCGCGGCGGATGTGTTTCTGCATACAGCCAAGGCGGAGGCTTTTGGCAAGACTGTCACCGAGGCAATGGCCTGCGGCACACCCGCAGTTGCAAGCGGCGTGGGCGGGCTTCTTGAGCAGATTCTCCCTGGCGAGACGGGCTTTCTGGCATTTTCGCCAGAGGAACATGCCTCCCAGGTGTTGCGCTACCTTGAACTGCCGCCAGACGAACGTCGTAAGATGGAGGAACTGTCAGCCAAGCGGGGCGCAATTTTCTCACTGGAACGTCAGGCCAACTCCTTCCTTGAGTGGTATGCCTCTCTGATAACGCAGAGGCGCAGAGTTTTTTAACGCAGAGGCGCAGAGTTTTTTAACGCAGAGGCGCAGAGTTTTTAACGCAGAGACGCAGAGACGCAGAGACACAGAGTTTTTTATTTTTGGCTATGTTCCCCAAGAGGGTAGGTAATGAAAGCCGCGATGCTGCGGTCCTCTCCTGTGCAAAGCCATGGCAAAAGCCAGCATCGTGCCTTGGCAGGG
>JAFZZD010000746.1 GCA_017615955.1 Victivallales bacterium | reverse complement strand
GCTTCGGCGCCCACATTAATGCCCCGCGCGTGTTTCCGCCAAGGCAACTTGAGTGGGCGCCGCTTCGGCGCCCACATGGACGCCCCAGGCGTATGTAAAAATAGAGGATACAA
The DNA here is from genome assembly GCA_017615955.1 of Victivallales bacterium. The sequence goes on along the minus strand of JAFZZD010000746.1, from coordinate 1,560 downwards.
CTATGTTCACTGGTTTGATAGAGGATGTTGGCAGCCTGGTGGAATGCCGAAGGCTTGGCAAAACAGCGAAGTTGAGTGTGCGTACTGCTTTGCCAGAGGCGGAATTGGCCATTGGGGACAGCATTGCCGTGAATGGCGCCTGCCTCACCATAGAATCGTTTGGTGGCGGCATAGTGCATTTCCACTGCCTGGCGGAAACTCTTTCCCGCACGAACCTAGGCTCTGTTGGTCGAGGAGGGCGGCTCAATCTGGAACGGGCATTGCGCCTTGGAGACAGGCTGGGCGGCCACATTGTCAGCGGGCACGTGGACTTTTGCGGCAAGGTGCTTGTTGCAGGCAGGCAGGGCGATGACTTTGCGCTGGAGATCTCTTTTCCAGACGAGCACAGGCCATGCATTGTGGAAAAGGGAAGCATAGCCGTGAATGGCGTGTCGCTTACAATTGCCGCCGTGGAGCGCAATGCATTCCGTCTTGCGCTGATCCCAGTTACGCTGGGGAAGACAAATCTGGGCGATTTGGCTGCGGGGAACAGCGTGAATATTGAAACTGACATCCTTGGCAAATACGTGGCGACAAATCTGGCTGCCAGTAAAAAATCGGAAATTACAATGCAGACACTGCTGGAGGCAGGATTCTGAGATATGGACAATAGGCTAAACGCGGTCAAGGCGGTTTTTCTGGATATGGATGGCACCATCTACCATGGCAGCACTTTGTATCCAACTACCTTGCCTTTTTTGGATTTCCTGAAAAAGCGCGGCATAAAATATGCGTTCTGCTCCAACAACTCCTCCTACAGCAAGGAGCAGTACGTCCAGCGCATCCAGAAGTACGGCATTGACGCCACAAAGGACAACTTCTATACCTCAACGGACTTCCTTGTGGACACACTGCGGGCCGAGCACCCCGAATGGAAACGCCTGTTTCTGCTAGGGGTGCCCGCCATGGCGGAGGAGCTGGAGGCCCAGGGCTTTTCAATCGTGGATGACGAGCCAGATGCGGTAATTGTCTCCTTTGACAAGACTTTGACCTACGACAGGCTGTGCAGAGCCGCCTGGTTCGTGAGCAAGGACGTGCCTGGTTTCTCAACGCATCCGGATGTGTTCTGCCCCACCGACCAGCCCACGTTCCTGGTGGACTGCGGTGCGTTGTCCCGTTGCGTGGAAATAGCCACGGGCAAGAAATTGAGGCAGTTGGGCAAGCCGGACGCGGGCTTTCTGCAGAGGGCGGCGGCTCGCTTCGGCGTCCTGCCCCAGAATGCGATCATGGTGGGGGACAGGCTTGCCACAGACATAGCCGCAGGCGTGAATGCGGGCACGCTGACCTGCCGCATCGTGGGGCCAGGCGCCGATCTGGCAAGCTATGCACCCGTGACGCCCACATTCACTTTCGACAACCTGGGCCAGCTCCAGGCGGAATTCCCATAGTTAGATTATGTGAGCGCCGAAGCGGCGCTCACTCAGGTTGGACAACTTGTTTGTTTTCGCCTGTTGGACAAAGCACAGGTTGGCCAACCCGTGCGGGATGTCCGGGACTTTGCTCCGTCGCTTGTTCAACCTG
>JAFZZD010000745.1 GCA_017615955.1 Victivallales bacterium | reverse complement strand
CCTACCCTATTGGGGAACATAGCGAAAACAAATAATGCCCCTTGCGTGTCTCATCAGGCACCTGAGTAAGTTACAATAGTTTCTTTTGCATCCAGTGGCGCGGGGATTCGTTTAAATTGCGCTTGAAGTACCGTGAGAAAACGTATTCGCTGCTGAAGTTCATTAGTGAGGAGATTTCCTTTGAGGAGCGTCCGTTTTGAAGCAATTCCAGGCAGCGTCCTGTAATTACCCTGTCGATGAACTGTTTGGGTGTAATGCCTGTGCGTGCCTTGAAATGACGTGTGAAACATTCCCTGCTTTCGCCGCATATTGACGCAATTTCGCTGACGGATGTCTGCGCATCTCCATGCTTTACAAGATAATCAGTGAGATGCATATATTGTTTCAGTGACAAAGGTTCCTGGAACTCCTCCTCGCTATACATTGACAAAAGCCTTGCCGTTATGGAGAAGGCAAGGCCGCCCGTCTTGGCCGCCGTGATGAAGTTGTTGTCGGATGTGGAGAACAACTCCAGAAGTTCCTGGAATTCCGGCGGTTGGGGCAACTCAAGCATTCGATGGCAGCCGGAAAACAGCTCCACGCCTGGAAAAATGAAAAGGTTTGTGTGCACGGAGAGGAACTCCAGCTTATCGTCCAGCAGAAAAATCACTGGCAGATACGCTGGCACGAAATAGAAGCGGCCTGGCACCATTGTGTAGCTGTGGTGATGGTCGGCAATCAGGTTGTCGTCTCCATTAGGATTGCACAGGGGAAAGAAGAGACGGTTCACTGGCATGGACATGTATTCGCGCTTCCGATATGGATAGGTGCCTTTTGCATAATGCCTTAAGTAGAACCTTGAACGGTTGAAGATGTTCACCAGGTCATTTCTGTTTTCGTGGGTCAAGTTCATGGTCTGTCTCTCCTGGCTGGTAAATATAGCGGCTAAAAACCTGAGTCAAATCACAAATTGCTAAATAATAATTTTTTTTGCCATTGTTTATTACTATGAAAAGTATATTTTAAACTACGATAATAGGGAGCATTGTATATGAGACATACTAGATTTGACGAGTTAAGGCCGCGCCTGGAAAAGCAATACGAGAATGCTGAATATTCCATGGAAGATGCCTGGGACGAGCAGAGAATGCGGAATGAATGGACCGCTTGGAAGGCTGCCAATCCTAATGAATACCGCGGCATGCAGCGTGCAGTGCTGACGAAGATGCTGCTGGAGCACGCACCAATTGCCATTGAGAAGTGGAATCCCTTCCCCGGCAAATTCAAGTGCTACAACCTGCCCATGGAGGATGTGAACGAGCATTATCGGACGGCGGGTCAGCTTGTGCCTGGCGTGGAGACATATAAGATGGATTTTCAGAGGGGATTGGGATGGATGGTGGACAAAAGCCACGCAGCCCCTGACTGGAAGAGGGTGCTGGTGCTAGGTATTCCAGGAATGCTGGAGCAGGTCTCGGGGCGGGATGCGCCATTCTACAAAGCGCTTGCCATTAGCCTGGAGGCTGTGAAGTGCTTCTGCCATCGTGTTGCCCGCCTCAATGACAATCCCGTGTATGATGAGATAGCCGAGCACGCACCCAGGACGCTGCATGAGGCATTCGCCCTGGCGTTTGTCATCCACGATGTGATAGAGATATGCCAATGCGAGCAGATGCGAACCATGGGACGCTTTGATTCACTTTACATTGACTTCTACAGGAATGACCTGGCCGCTGGTAGGCTGACGCGGGAAAGCGCGAAGGAACTCATAAAGTTCTTCTGGATCGTGTTCTACGCCCGCTTCCAGGGACTGCGCTTCGGCAAGAACTTCTGCTTTGGACCCAAGTTCAACGAACTGTCATACTTGGCGCTTGAGGCGTATTACGAGATGAACATACAGGATCCCAAGCTGTCCATTCTTGTGCAGGATGACATGCCCCAGGACTTCGCAGAACTTTACGCAAAGTGCATACGCGACGGGCGCACGGCAATCGTGTCCCTGAACTACGATGTGATTGTGGAAGGGCTTGTCGAAGACGGGCGCAGCAGGGAGGATGCGGAGAATTTCGTGCCCATCGGGTGTTATGAACCTGCCGTGGCGGGCAAGGAAAT
>JAFZZD010000074.1 GCA_017615955.1 Victivallales bacterium | reverse complement strand
GCCTTGCTCTGGCGCTGTGTCGTAGATGCTGAATGGTCTGCGCAGCACATGCTGCTGGAAGTCTGGCAGCAGCAGGTGTATGAATTGGCCTGGTTGTGCCAGGCGTGGAATGTCCTCCACCTGGAATACTGCCTTGTAGTAATCTCCCTGTATGTTCTGGTTGGAGAGGAGCGTTGCGATTTTCTGGTGCTTTTCCATAATCATTTCAGTATTGCGTACATATATCCCAGCAGGGCGGGGACTGCGGTTTCAACGCGGAGTATCCAATTCCCCACAGTGAGGGGCACCGCATTCTTTGCAAAGAGGGCAGTTTCCTCTTCAGGGGAGAAGCCGCCTTCAGGTCCAATCCACAATGCGGCACCATGCTGTGCCGCGTATGCCAAATCTGGCATTGGCGCAGTGTTGCCTTCCCTTGGCACGGCACCTAGAAAATGCAGTTCGTTGCCTTGCTCAAGCGCGGTTGCAAATGGAAGCGGCGCATCAATTTGCGGCAGCCATGGATTGCGGGACTGCTTGCAGGCGGCTATCAGGTGCTGCCTCCAGTTCGCCTTGCTTTCCTCTGGCTTGGACACGCTGTATTTGCAGATGATGGGCGTGATGCGCGATATGCCAAGTTCGGTTGCCTCCTTCAGCAGCAGGTCCATGTTCTTGCCTTTGGGAGGCGCAATATACAAGCGCAGGGCAGGGCGGGGCAGGGGGACGCTTATGACATTGTCAATCCTGCATTCCACACTGCAATTGCGCCCATGCATTTCAAGGCACTGAATTGTCGCCTCTGCTGAAATGCCCTTGCCATTGATGAGAGTGATGGCGTCGCCTGTTTCAAGACGCAGCACCTTTGCCATATGCAGAGCCTCGTCCTGGGGTAGCGTCAGCTGCGTGGAATCCTGCCGCAGCTCCTCGCATAAAAATACGTGCTGGCTCATGCTTTAGGCACCAGTTTGAAAAGACCCACGCCATTGGAGGCCTTCAAGTAAACCCAGGTGCCAGCCTCTGGCGCGATGTGGACTTCATCCGCAGTGGCGTAGTTTTCCACATTGGCCTTGCATTTTGCGAAGCTGCTGCCAACTGTGATGAGCCTGTCATTTTTGAAAAGGGACAGCGCCAGTTCCAGTGCCTGTTCATGCAAAGGCACCTCCGCATCACCGATTTCACGCATATCGCCGATTATGACGATGCGCTTGCTGCCTCTGGAGATTTCATCGAACCACTTCAGGCCAGCGCTCATGCTGTTGGGATTTGCGTTGTATGCGTCATTTACCCAGAACACGCCGTTGATGTTGCTCACCGCCTGCCTGGCCCCTGGCAGTTTGCAGTTGGCAAGCACCTTTGCTGCCTCTTGCAGTGGCAGTCCATTGGCTATGCCCAGCGCCGCCGCCGCCGCCGCGTTGCAGGCCTGTTCCTCGCCGCCTATGCCCCAGGTGACCTCTGCCTTTTCGCCAGTGTCCTTTCGCACAAGTGTCAGCGCATAGCCAAAGCCGTCCTGTGTCTTGCGTATGCCGCCGTAGATTGCCCTGACGTCGGCACCTTCCTGTAGGCCGAATGTGATGACTTTCCTGCCATTTGCGTGCCTAAGCAGGATGTCATAGCCAGGGCATTGGTATGGGACGATGCAGATGCCGTCCTGCGGCAGAGCCTGGTAGATGTCCCCTTTTTCTTCGGCCACGCCATTCAGATCCTTGAAGAACTCCAGATGCGCCGCGCCGATGCAGGTTATGAGGGCGATGTCTGGCTTGACTACGGCGGCCAGCCTGGCGATTTCGCCTGGATGGTTGCTGCCTGTTTCAATGACCATCGCCTTTGTGTCCTTAGTCAGGCGCAGCAGGTTTCTTGGCACGCCGAAGAAGTTGTTGGTGTTGCCTTCAGTCTTCACCACTGCGTTTGGGTAGATTGCCTCCATTATGGCGGCGCACATTTCCTTTGTGCTGGTCTTGCCGCAGCTGCCTGTTATGCCAACTGCCTTGATATTGGCGAATTGCTGGCGATGTGCGCTGGACAGCAGGTGGAACGCAGTCATGGCGTCATTCACCAGAAGATAGCCTGTCCCCAATTTGCTGAGCTTTTCCACAAGGGCGTCATCTGGCTTGCGTTGCGAGATGACAAGGGCCGCGCCAGCTTCGGCTGCTGTGCCGATGTAGTTGTAGCCGTCGGTAAGCTCGCCTGGCAGCGCGATGAAGATGTCACCTGGACGCAGTTTTCGGGTGTCATCCTGCAAGTTGGGGTTGGATAACTCGGCCTTTGGGGGCAGGACATATTCCCCCTTGCTTATGTCTGCGATGTTTTGTTTGTTGAAAATTGTGCTCATTTGTGTTAAATGTGGGCGCCGAGGCGGCGCCCACTCAGGTTGCCTTAGCGGGAACACGCCAGGGGCGTTAATGTGGGCGCATGGATCTTGTTCACCTCACGGTGCGGGTGTCCCTGTACCAATCCCAGAAGTTCTTCAGGTATTCCAGTTGTTCCTTGTGGTCCAGTTTGCAGAACCAGCCGTTGTTGAGGATGCACCAGCCGTCAAGTGTGCCAGCGTCAAGCCATTTTGCGATGTGCTTGCACTGCAGCTTCATCTGGTCCATAGGCTGTGGCACGCTGCCATCGCCGTAAGCATGGAGGAACTGTCCTTGGATGAAGTCCTTGCCTGCGAAGACCTCTCGCCATTGGCGGAGTGTGTCCTCATACAGGGAGTTCCAGAAGTAGTCTGATGAATTCCAGTCCCAAATTGCGGTGCCGTCAATGTACGGGAGGAATGGAATGACGTCCTGAGGTTTCTGGGTGATGTAGTATTGCACCACATACAATTTGAGGTTAGGATTTGCGGAGACAAGTGCCTGCTTGATTTCCTTTACTTCTTCAGGAGAGATGTTCCTGCTTGGGCTTGTGGGCGAGCGGAAGTCGTCAATGATGGCACCCTTTATGTTGGGATGCTCCAGCGAGAAGAGGCTTACTTTTTCAGCGGATTCCTTGTATTGCAGTTCCCAGCCGCCCCGGCCAGGACCGTTCTTCTCGATGTGGGTGAGGCCAACGAATATGTTCTCGCAGTCCTTGATGAAGTTGTACTGCTTCTCGTTGATGTACTCCTGTCCGTGCAGGGGATTCATCCAGAAGAGGCTGCCGCATTTCAGCAGAGAGATTGCAGTTTCTGCGCTGCAGCTGGTGGAGCCGTCCACAAACATCATCTTGCCAGGGATCTTGTCCTCCAGGACATAGCCCCACAGCCAGAATCTTTTGTCAAAGCCGTTCATTGTCCCTCCTTTTATTTCAGCAATTCGAATTCGTAGAGTTCAATATCCTTCTTTGTGAACTCCAGGCGTATCTTGACAGTCCTCAGCGTCTTGCCGAAGTCCAGCTCCAGGTCGTATTTGCCAGTTGAAGTGCGTTTTGCCTCTGGAACAACCCATTTGCCGAATTTCCACATTTTCAGTGTCAGGTCCTGAATGTCGTGGCCGTAGATGCGGGCCTTTGAGAATTGCGGCACCTCGTCCGTGAACGACATTTCATACCAGGCGGTCTTGCAGTCTATGTTGTGTGGTTCCCAGGCATCAACCTCTATGTTGCCGTCAAACATCTTGTCCTGCTGTTCCAATGGGCGTATGCGGGTGTATGGCTTGCTGGGCGGGAAGTCCACCTCGATTGTGCGGGCCTTGCCGAACAGTATGTTTCCTCTGTGTGTGCGCTCGTATTCCGCCTTGTCAATTGCCGCCCTCACATCCGCCTCTGACGGGAGTTTGCTCTCTTCCTTCTCCGATGTCAGGACATAGACCTCGTATGGCTTCATGGACAATGTGACCTTGCCTTTCACTGGCTTGATTACATCATTGGAGCGGAAGCGGAACAACTGCCTGCACTGTGTCTCGAAGGTGTATTCCTTGGGTTCGTTATAGACATTGCATATCACATACATTGTCTTCTTGCCGTTTACGAACATGCGCCCCTCGTCACCAGGCAGGCGCTGCTGCACTGGGGCGGTGATGTAGTCGTTCAAATAGTACAGCGAGTTGTAGATGAAATCGCAGCCAAGGTTGACGCCTGGACGGGAGAAGTGGTCATACCAGATGTAGGGGGTGATGCCCTGACCGCCATGCACCACGCTGGACCAGACGCTGACGTTGGTCTCGTCGAAGGTGGGATAGTCCGCGAACACGTTGTTGAAGGAGTAGGAGTGCACCTGGGGCGTCAGCATCAATGCCTTGTCAGGCCTGTTGAGTTTCTCCACGCTGGCGCACATGTCCCTGAGGCGCTGCGGTGTGCATCCATATAGGCGTTCTCCGCTGGGCATCACGGATGGGCTCAGGTAGGGGTGCGGGTTGATGATGTCGCAGCAGTCGATGTATCTCACGGGGTCTCTGGAGATGATGACCACCAGGCGTGTTGGGTCAAGTTCCTTGATGTACCTGTAGAGGTGCCTCAGGTAGATTGGAGAGAGACCGCGGCATTCAGGTTCGTCGGAGAGGTAGTATGAGTACACTGGATTGTCCTTGGTGGCTTCGATTGCCTTCTTGGTGGCGTCCAGCACTTTCTGGGATGGCTTGCGGTCAAAGACGATTTCCTGCTTTTCGATGTCGAAAGTCAGGAGGCGTCCTGGATCCAGTGTTTTCCAAGGAATGAGGGTGATTGGATGCTTGGAGGCGGTGGTTGGGAATTTCTCCAGAACTGCCTTCGATGTAATCCATCCTGGACCGCCGTACCATCCCAGTTGGTATTGCGCCTTGCCAGCCACGATGATTTTGCCGTCCCGTATCCAGGCGCGCGCGTTGTTGACATGCTTGACAACAGTGTTGATGTCACCCACTGAAAGCGGAATGTCACCCTTTTCTTTTGCCACATTCACCTTGAACGAGGCGAGGCCGTTTTTGACTGGCAGTTTGTATGCCTTTCCCGCCACCGTCAGGGTGACTTCCTTTTCAGCAGTATTCACCTTGACGTTGCCAGCCAGCCAACTTGTGTCCTCGCCTGGGTAGAAATGACCACCATACTGGGGTGATGTGAAGTTTATTGCGTAGGCGGTTGCGTCCACCAGAACGGGGTATTTGCGGTCGCAGACCACCTCACCTGCGGCGTTCTTCACGATGAGAGCGATTGGAGTGCGGCCATCCTTTTCGAATGTGGCAGGCAATGTGACGTTATTAGAGCCCTTCTTAAGATTTGCGCTGACTTTTTGCTCCATGGTCTCCAGCGTGTATTTTCCCGCTGGTGCGCTTGCCAGCGATATCTCCACATCCAGGATGCCATTGAAGCCCTTGTCATTCTTGCCCTGTGTGCCGAATGTGACTGTTGGTATCAGCATGTCGAACTTGGCCGGCTTTGGTGGAATGCCCGATACCATGTTGAATTTCTTTGTTTCGTGGAAACTGCCTTGCAGGTTTGCCCAGGAGCTGTTCTCGTAGTTGTGGGCCTTTTTGGCCTTGGAGTAGCGTGCCACGTTGATTGCCCAGTTGCGGGCTGTCTTTGCCGCGCTGGTCATGTAGAATGCACTGTATGGGAAGCGCACTTCCAGTATCCATGCGTCGGACGTGCGTCCCGCAGCCAGTTGGAAGCCTGGCTTGTACGGGTCTGGCTTGATGTTGCCAGCCTCGGCGAAGAACTGCGACCAGTAGGCGCCGCCTGCTGTGAGTGCGAACTGGTAGTATTCGTCCTTGCCAGCAGTTGGTGCAATGAAAATCTCCACCAGGTCATTAGCCCAGGGATTGGTGACTTCGCCCCGAAGATCGTCAGACAGTTCCTCAAGACCATAGCACTTGAAGCCAAAGTACAGTGCATCCTGGTCCGTCAGCATTTTGACCTCGGTCTTTTCTGAAGGTGTGGTCTTGCCTGAGTTTTTCAGCAGCACGAAGTCGCTGATTGTCTGTGCAGACTGCCAAGACTGCTCGTCCAGTTTACCATCTATTTTGATGCCAGTTGCAGTAGAGAGTTTGTATTCGACGGCAAAGAGTGACAATGCCGCCAAAACGCATAGGGCTACATACTTGATTTTCATTGGAACCTCGTTCTTGTTGTATTTTTGAATCTAAGAAAAAACATCAGGTGAAAATTATACTCCTTTGTGGCAAAGTCAAATAAGGCTAGCGCAATTTCGTTAAAGTTAGAAATCCGTGTCCTCTGGCATGTGCTGGCAGGAGCATCCTGCATCACAGGTGATGATTTCACCAGTCATGTTGGCGCTGTCCTCGCTGGCGAGGAAAGCGACCACGTTGGCGATGTCCATTCCAGTTGCTTCATGTCGCAGTGGGCAGTTGAGGCGGCGGCGTTGCTTCGTCTCCTCTGGCAGCACGTCCCAGCGTTCAGTGTAGATGTAGCCTGGTGCACAGGCGTTCACACGTATGCCCAGCGGGCCCAAATCAAGTGCCAGTGCCTTGACCATGGAATTGATGGCGCCCTTGCTGGCGCAGTAGGCGGTACGGTTGCGTATGGCGCGCATTGCCGTGTTTGATGAGAGGAACACCACCACGCCACGCTCCTTCTGCTTCAGGAAGAAGCGGTTCACCGCCTGCTGGGTGACCTGGAAGCCACCACGGACATTTACGCCCAGCACCTCCATTAGGTAGGATGGGTCCATCTCCGTGAATGGCTTCCCTATGCCTTGATGCGCCGCGTTGTTTACCAGTATGTCCAGGCGCCCTGCTTCCTTTTCAATGATGTTGAACATATTCTTCACCTGCTCTATGTCCGATACATCACATGGAATGGAAGTGATATTTTTGCACCCCCATGAAGCGAGAATATCCGCTCCTTTTTGGGTGGAGGCGGTGGAGGAGCCGCACATATATACTTTGGCTCCCTCGTCGCAGAATTTTTTGACTATGCTAAGGCCAGTGTTGCGGTTGCCGCCTGTAACCAGCACGATTTTTCCTTGAAAGCGATTCATGTTATTCATTCTCCATTTTATAGTACTTGATTGCGTCTGGTGGGCGTATGTCGGTCAATGTCCCCTTGTAGTGACGCAGTTCCGTGCGTATGTAGGGATGCTTCAGCAATTCCGCCTCGTTGAGTTCTATGCCCAGGCCTGGGCGTTCAGGGATCACCATGCGACCATTGCGCATCACCAGTTGCTCGTCGCAGATATCTGCCCGCCATGGCACGTCCGTCATCATCATTTCCAGCATTACGAAGTTTGGCACGCATGCCGCGATCTGGAGCGTGGCGGCATTTGCCACGGGGCCAGAGGGATTGTGGGGGCAGAAACCGATATGCCGCGCCTCCGCCTCTGCGCCCAGCATTCGCATTTCCATGATGCCGCCCGCGTGTGATATGTCAGGCTGAATGTAGTCCGCGCAATTGAGGTCGAAGAACTGCCTGTATTCGTAGCGGTTGTACAGGCGCTCACCTGCGGCTATTGAAACACGGACACGCTCCTTGACCTCCCGCATGCCCTCCTTGTCATCTGGCGGTATGGGTTCTTCGAACCAGAAAATGTCGTAGTCCTCCAGCCTTTTCCCGATTTTGACGGCGGTGGGAATGTCAAATCGGCCATGTCCCTCGATCAGCAGGTGCACATCGTCACCCACTGCTGCAGCGACTTTCTCCACACATTCCATTGCCTGGTTGAGTTCGTTCTTGCCTATCTGCTGCCATGCCTTGCCGAATGGGTCCCACTTGCAGCCTGGATAGCGGTTCTTCCTGACCTCCACTGCCTTAGCCGCGAATTCGTCAGGCGTCTTGGCAGGTGCGAACCAACCGTTCACATAGACGGGCACTGCGTCCCGCACTTTGCCGCCCAGTAGCTGATATACGGGGACGTTAAGATCCTTCCCTTTGATGTCCCACAATGCCATTTCCACGCCAGCCAATGCGCTCATGAGCACAGGACCGCCACGCCAGTAGGCGTCACGGTAGCAGTCATGCCTGAATGCCTCAATGTTGTGGGGATCTTTGCCGATGAGGTATGATTCCAAGTCATGTATGGCGGCCTGGATGGTCAGTTCCTTGTATTCCAGCGTGGCCTCGCCCCATCCGTGGAGGCCATTGTCCGTCTCCACTTTCACGAAGACGAAGTTGGTGCGGAACGCATTGCAGATGAAAGTCTTTAGCGCAGTAATCTTCATATTCACTCCTTTACCGCATCGAATACGCGGACATAGTCCACCATGAACACATCCTTTCCAATTATGTTGAAGGCTTCCTTCACAGGCAGATGGTCTTCGTGCCGATAGCCTTGGACCTCAGTGCTGATGAGGATGAATTCTGGTCGTTTTGAAACGTATTTGTCAACATGGCCATCTTCCTTTCCGTCAATGAAGAATGTGTATCCGTTTTCATCCCAAAGCAGGCCGAAACGGTGAAATACCTTGGTGTCAAGGTTTTCCATGCCGCCTGCGGAGGCGCCTTTGCAGTCAAGCCCATAACCGCCAGTCCAGATACAGTGCTTGGAAACTTTTCCTGGACGGAAATATTCCATTATATCCAGTTCAGCACCAGTTTCCTCTGGATTCAGCGATGCCCCGATAATTGGGGACTGCATCCAGAACGCACTCCACCAGGCCTCTGGATACTGCTGGAATTTGCAGCGGCATTCATAGTAGCCGAAGGTATGGGTGTAAAGATTCTCCTTGAGTTTGCCTATGTTCCATTGCAGCGCGTCCTGCCCGAATTTCGTGGCGACAATTGGCTCGTCCATGAAGTTGTACCCTGTCTGCAACTGGGAGCTGACGGGGCGCCCGTCTTCCTCAAGAATAGAGAAAACGGCGTTGCTTTCGCCGTCAAGGTGCACACCCTTGTCGGTCCATGCGGGATGGCGTTTGCCCATCATCGAGAGACGGTAGTCCCACTTGCTGCGGTCCAGTTCCGTGCCGTCGAATTCATCATTCCATGCTAATTTCCATTTGCCGTCAGGCAGTAGGCTTGGCTCATGTCCTTCCACTTGAAATGTGTTCATTTTTTGATTTCCTTTTTTATCGCTTTTGCCTTGTCAGTCTCCAAAATGCGTGATGTGGAATTTGGCTGCGCCACAGATGGGGAACTTCTGTGCGCCCCATGGCTGGAACCATTTTACATAGCCAACAAGGCGGTTTTCAGGGTCGTATACGCCGTATTCCAGTGCATCCACCTTGGGGGAGTAGCCTGTTCCAGATTCAAAGTTGATGCTGCCGATCTCCACATTGCAGGGGCCTTTCGCATGCCCGAACAGCTCCGTGGTGGTGCTTGTGACTATGCGTTTGTTGTGTTGCGCCACGATATGGTTGATAATGGACAGGTGAGATGAATCATGGAAGGTAAGCCCCTCTTCACAGTTGTGGATGTAGAGATAGTCGGCGACAACGTGCTCGCTAAGCACAAAACCATAACGGAAGCCCTGGACCGCCACGTTGCGGAGAGTGTTGTTGTCATTCTGATCACCTGACATCATAAGGCCGACGGTATGGCATGGATTGGGCTGTAGTTCCTTGCCGAGTATGGTGTCGCCCACCTGGTCGTCCAGGCAGAACTGTGAATCTGCCACATGTGCGCGTGAGACATTTTGCAGATTCACCGCACTTTGCGTTGGATACATTTTCTCATGGTCAAGATGGACACGGAATTCCAAATTGGCAATGGAGAAATGAGCAACGCTGAAGTGCCCCTTGCAGGAATCGCCTTCTGGAGCCGCAAGTATTGAGTAGGGGCGCTCAGTAGGATCGTGAATCTCTGGTGCCTGCCAGTCGGAGAAGAGCATTGTGTTGTCGTGTCGCAAGGTGCCGAATGTGGTGGGCTTGAATATTGCGGAGCAGTCCTTGGGTCTTACCATATAACTGTTTAGGAAGCGGCATGGCATCTCGCCTTCCAGGAAGATGTTATGGGAGCCAGGTGGGATTACCAACTGTGAACGGAGAGCACGTCCATTGTATGTTTCAATGGCTGGTGAGGCGATTCTGTAGCCATTTGGCGTGTATGGAAAGAGGATTCTTCCACCGCCACGGGCGGCGCAGGTGTCTATGGCCTTCTGTATTGCAGCTGTGTCATCTGCCACGCCATCGCCTTTTGCGCCGAAATCCATTACATTGAAACCGAATTGTGTCATTTTATTCTCCTTGTAACTAAAAGCGGCAGAGAACCTTGAAAGGTCATAAGAACTTTTGCCGAAATTTAATGCCTGGCATTTTGTTTACAAGATAGCAAAAAATAATCACAGTGTGACAAGGAGAGTTTGTAATCAGTAAAAACAAGATATATTTCAATTCAGCATTAATCCCTGCATTTATGGAGGGGTGATAGAGAAGTTATTACGCCTTGTAATTACGAGTGGTGAAAAAGATATGTCAAAGGACAAAAATAAATATGGTCAGTACTTTACAAGAAAGGATATTGCCCAGTTCATGGTATCATTGATAGATGCACCTAAATCCGCAAGAGTATTGGAACCAGCATGCGGCAAGGGGGTATTTCTTGATGTTCTTGATGAAAATGGTTTTCTGGATGTCAAGGGATATGAGATAGATGCCGCATTGTCCAACGAGTATTCGAATGTTGAACACAGAAGTTTTATTTCTGTTCCATTGGAGGAAAGTTATGACGTGATAATAGGAAATCCTCCATATATTCGTTGGAAGAATCTTGAAGATGAATTGAAGCAGGAACTCAAGGGTAATAAATTATGGAATCAATATTTCAACAGTCTTTGCGATTACCTTTTCATCTTCATATTAAAAAGCATAGAACATCTTTCTGAGAATGGGGAATTGATTTTTATTTGCAGTGAGTACTGGCTGAATACTACTCATTCCTCTAGTCTTAGGGAATATATGTGCAGGCACGGCTATTTTAAGGAGATTTATCATTTCAAGGAAGCTTCTTTGTTTGAAGGCGTGACCTCATCAATTATCATTTTCCACTATGTAAAAACATCGGCGAATGATAAGCCTCATAAAATATCATTTTTCAAATATCAAAAACGCAGTGCTCCATCATTTGATGAATTGCATTCAAGAAGATGTTTTCAAGAAATATCAATTCCACAGTTCAAAGGAGAACAGCGCTGGCTTTTGGCGCCTCAAATGATTCAGGAAAAACTATTTAATTTGGAGAAGAATTGTACAATCAATTATGATTTATTTGGAAAAAAGGTTTTGCGCATAGGTGATATTTGCGATATTGGAAACGGAATGGTTTCTGGTTTGGACAAGGCATTCAGGGTAGAGGATGCTTCGGTTTTCTCTGAAGAGGAAAAAGCCTTTCTAATAAAAGTTCTGAAAGCAAAGGATTTATCGCAGTTTTATTTTGATACATCTTCGAAATATCTTTTTATTCCACCAGGAATATCTGAAACAACTTTGCTTTACAAGTATCCTGGTATTTACAAGTATTTTCAGGTTTTCCGTAAGGAACTAATGGAACGATATGACTATAGCAGAGAAATTCCATATTGGGAATTTGTTTTTCCACGGAACCAGAGATTGTTTTGCAGGGAATGCCCAAAGATCTTTGTGCCTTGCAAAGAGCGCATCTCCACAAAAAAGTATTTTAGGTTTTGTTATGCCCCCAAGGGTTATTATCCATTACAAGATGTGACAGGCTTAATACCTAAAAATGGATGCAAGGAGAGCATAGAATATATTCTGGCATATCTAAACAATCCGGTTGT
>JAFZZD010000744.1 GCA_017615955.1 Victivallales bacterium | reverse complement strand
CTGGCATCGCCTGCTTCATCAGATTGAAAATGCCGCATCCCAGCAGGCTGGTCAGCTTCTCGTATGACAACGGCTGGAGGCCACGTACTTGCCGCACTACGTTCACTGCGTCGGCAATGTCCTCGTTGGTCTTGGCCAGCGTGCCGTCCAAATCAAAAATAATCAAAGCCATTTAATAACCTATTTCACCTCATCCACACGATATATTGTTCTTGTTCCGCATTGTTGTATTGCATTGAAATTGCTCTTTTGGTCAAATTCCGCAAAGTCAAGCAAAGAAATTGCAATATCCCTGCTTTTTGCTATTACATAGAAAACCTTGCCCTCATGGTTGTGGCTCAGGTATCTGAGTTCAGGAGTGCTTCTTTCTAGTCTGGTGAATATCTTGCTTGCGGCACCGCCGTTCATTGCAAAGTACATTTGCACCGTGGGATGGTCGTACTCGTCCGTTAGAATAATGGCGTCTTCCATTAGTTTGTTTTTTGCCATGAAATCCACTGCATTTCTCAAGTCGCTATTGCCCCTGTAGTACTGCTGTAGGAGATTTTGAGGCGAGATGCCCGCTTGCAATTTACGATTTGTCATCTCGAATGCTATGCGTTCAGTCACCAGCCCGCAGAACAGGATGGCGATGAAGAGCATTGGGAATGACTTGCTGCCCACCTTGTTGTTGGCGCAGGCCTGCAGCAGGGCATAGCTGGCCGTGATGAACAGTATGAGGAAGACGCGGGGGTAGGGGGCCTGTCCTTTCCGTGAGAACAGCAATGTCAGCCCTATTACCAGCGCTGATGAAAGGAATATCACCATAGGTGACACTGCATTCATTCCTTCTGCTGGACTTTGGATGGATGTGTCCTGAAGCTCGTTTATGTTTTCATTGCCTTTGAGCAGGGACATTTTCCGCAGCAGAAGCGCAATCAGCAGCGCGAGTCCATGGAGAAGGAATGCCAACAAGAGATTTCCAGCCACCAGCCATGGCGATGACCATCCGCCTGGTTCCTTGGAGGCATTTACAAACTGTGTCCAAATGGTGAAATAATAGGAAATGCCTACAAAGAATGCAAGCATTGGCGGAATGCAGGAGATGAGCTTGCTTTTCCAGCTGCGGCAGCTCCAAAGCAGGACGGCTGCCAGCACAGGAGCCAACAATACGTTGCTGGGTATGACCAGTGGCAGCAGCAGGCAGGAAATGCTCATTAGGAACTGCCCCAGGGCGTATTTGCCTGAATTGTATTCCAGCAGGCCTGAAATGGCAAGGCCAGTCAGGAACATGCTCATGGAGTAGCCCCTGATCTGGTATGCGAATGCGCCGAATACTGGACTTGCCGCAAGAAGCAAACCACCCAGATTCGCTACGTGGCTGCCAAGCCATTTTCGCCAGTGGCATACGCATAAGGCGATCAGCCCTGTTCCAAACAGCAGGGAAGGCAGCCGGGTGAAATGCTCGAAGCCCAGGTTGTAGTTCAGTATGCGCACCCAGACCCAGTACACCGCAGTGGAAAGTATATGGTTGTTGGCGATGGGATACGACCTGAACACGCTTTTCCAAAGTGTGTCATCTGGTGAGGTGCCAATGGCGAAGTTGCTCAACGTCAGCACTTCGTCATACCAGTATTCGGCAAGGAGCCATGGCATTATGCGTAGCACAAATATTGCGATGACTATTATCAGCCATTCGTATTTGGAGCTGTCCGCAAAGTTTTTAATGCCTGGTTTTGCCATTTTCGCGGTCGCCCCTTTAATTGCGTTTGTTTACCAATTTAAGGAATTCGTTCCGCGTGGCGGCGAACTTCAGAAAACTGCCCAGCATGGCTGATGTCACCATGCAGGAATTCTGCTTCTGGACGCCTCGCATCATCATGCAAAGGTGGTTGCATTCCATTACCACGCCCACGCCCTCTGCATTTATATGCTCCTTTATGAAGGTTGCGATCTGCTGGGTTAGGCGCTCCTGTATCTGGAGCCGCCTCGCATAGCAGTCCACCAGACGCGCCAGCTTGCTGACGCCATAGACCTTTCCTTTCGGGATATATCCAATGTGGCACCTTCCGAAGAAGGGCAGCATGTGATGTTCGCAAAGGCTGTAAACCTCAATGTCGCGCACAATGATCATGTGGTTGCATTCTTCGTGGAATATCGCGTCTCCAACCACATCCTCTGGATTCAATGCGTAGCCCTGGGTGAGAAACTCCAATGCCTTTGCCACGCGCTCGGGCGTCTTCTTCAGGCCTTCCCTGTCCGGATTTTCTCCAATGTTGGACAGCAACTGCCTTATAATTTCATTGTTTTCCATAATTTTTATGCTAGAAAATATCTTTTTGCGATATAGTGCGTAAATATATCATGATTTTTGTATTATCAAGGGAAAAATGAAGCGAAAATATGT
>JAFZZD010000743.1 GCA_017615955.1 Victivallales bacterium | reverse complement strand
CCCTGGCCGCGCGAACTCGTTTTCTGGCGCATGGAAGTCCCGCGTCCTGACGCGCGGCCCATGGCCGCGCGAACGATATTACTGCGCTTCCTGGTGCAGGTGCTTTGGCATGTATTTGCCCAGTATAACGCAGCCAATGTAGAAGACGATATAGATAGTAAAGTATATGCGGTATGGGGTGAGCGGCTCCTGGTATGCGAAGAGGCGTATTGCCTTGTGGAGCAGAGGATTGAGTATGATTCCAAGGATGCCTGGGACTACGCCATGTATCATCAGCAGAAGGAATGTGCCTGGCATTTGCAGGCTGGGCGGTATTGAGATGGTGAAGTAGTTTGCCATTGCCATGGAGTAGAATATGCTCATGACACCATAGATGATGGAAGGTATTGCGAATACGGTGATTGGCGCATTGCCAGGCACCAGCCACCAGAATGCGCTTACGCACAGGAGCAGTGGATATGTCTTTAGCATGCAGTTGCGCGGTCCCCAGGCAAGGGCGGCCTTCTTGTAGAAGAATGCCGCGATGATGGCAACGCCGATTTCCAGGGAGTTTAATATCATGATCTGCGTTTCGCTGACGCCCAGTCCGTTCCTGAGTGCCAGGATGCAGTTTGGTATCAGGCACATCAACGCCAGGTTCTGCACAACGCCTATGGCCAGCTGGCGGCGCATGGCGCGGAACTTCATTGCCTCTTTTATGCTGGGCAGCAGGGATTTGGAGAAATTCTTCTTCAGGCGGGGGAAATCTCCCATGGTATAATAGCATATTGCGCATACGGACAGGAGCATTACGCTGATTATAAGCAGTATGCC
Source organism: Victivallales bacterium (assembly GCA_017615955.1). The sequence continues at coordinate 8,880 of JAFZZD010000743.1, read as the reverse complement.
TATATGATGCGTGGCTGTGAAGTGCTTCAAATACCAGGCAATAAATATGAGCGAGATAAAACCGCCACCATAGCTTATGTAGGAGCGATATGCATAGAATTGAGGCATTTCATCAGGACGAAGCATTTCCTTCTGCAAAGAATAGTACATCGAATTGGACATGGAACCCAATATGTTGATCAGCAATGCCAGAGGGAAGAAGATGCATGCCGCCCCGGAAAATGGAAACAGCGCCAGCATACTGACCGCCAGGACGCACAATGCCTGGATGAATTGCTGCACCCCCATGGTGTGGCTTGCCCCGAAACGGCTCACCGCCATGAACGTGATCGGCACGAAAAGGAAGCCTATGAAGGGGAAGGAACCGAATGACGAGGTCCACGCCTCTGGCAAGCCCAGCCTGGTGGCAAGCAAAATCAACACCGCCTGCCCTGACAGGGCCGAGCCGGTCGCCAGCGCAAACATGGCGCAATACAGATTTTGAACTGGTCGCATCTATGTTTTTGATCCACAGATTGACACAGATTTTCACAGATGAGGTTATCGCGCAAGCCGCAAACTATCGGAGCCGCTGGCTTCAGCCAGCGGAAAAGGCTTGCAATGCCAATGGTTTTGCAATTACCTCAAATTATTATAAAATGCTAGGACTTATGGGATAAAATACCACATAAGTCCTATGCTCTGGTCAATCTATGGATGGAAGAAATTATTACTATGCCAGGATGAGTGCGATTCCCTTCATGTTGCAGAAGTTTTCAAGGCGCTGCAGCCAGTCGCCGTATGAGACAATGTAATGCTGTCCCATCACATCCTGAATGAACTCATCCGCATCGTACTGGAACTTCATTTCCAGTGTGGGCAGCTGCGGGGCTGGCGGTGCCCAGCCGGCCTCTTCCCACTTTTCAGGTGTGACTGCGTCCGCCAATGTGGCGTGCATGACATATTCGCCGTCCACCAATGCAAGGCGTGCCAGCGTGACCTTGCCAGTGCGCACCTTGGACACATTCAGCAATCCCTCGCCAAAGGAGCCGAAGGCATTGGGCATGACGGTGACCTTACCGTCCACCACGCAGGGCGGCACATAGTCCGGAACGCCCATAAGTGCGCTGTCCTTGGTGAATTCGTAGAATTCCATGTATGCGGGCACTTGCCCAGTCAGCTTGTGCATGATCATCTGAGTGATTGCGCCGTGAGAGTCGTTCTCAGGCACTGTGGGAATGTCCACCAGCTGATGGAGAAGAGTGAGTGCGCCGGCGGGGGCGAACTTAAGCAGTTTTTTTACGCCGTCCACGTCGCAGAATGAGAATGCCTGGTATTTTCTGTCGTTGATTTTGTCCCTCATTGCCAGTGCCAGCCTGACAGATGCCTCCACCGTGCCGGGCTGTGGCTGGCGCGTGAATTCCCAGTTTGCCTTGATGTAGTCGCATTTCTCCTCCACCTCGTCCACGCTCAACGCATCGGAGAGTTCCTGCAATTCATACAGGTCGAAATGCTCGATTTCAGGGCCGATGACAGTCTTCAGCGAGGTGCCTTCATAGAGTGTGCCGTAAAGTCTCATGTCCCTGTAGCCGCACATTCCCGCCACTGCATTCTGAAGATTTGCGGAGGCTGCCGCTGCGAAGATGAAGTCCGCCGCTTCGTCGTAGCGTGGTTCGCTGCCCTTCATGTTCACCAGGTATTTGAAGTTGTACCCCATTTGCTGGAGGGGCAGACGCAGCGCTGTTGTGCCTGCCTGGTCGGCGGTAGTGACGAAATGGCCGTTTTCATACCAGCCGCTCAATCCCCACAACAGCATTGGCTTATGCTTGAAAGGCTCGATTGTGCGGATGACCGCCCAGGTGGGTATCCACCCTGCCACGCAAAGCACCAGCACATCGAAGTCCATCTTGCTCAATGCGGCAGTGGCCGCGGCTGCAAGATTGCCCGCCGGGTCGTCATTGACGATGGGGGCCTGCATCACTGTTATTCCTCTTTTCGCCAGTTCTTCTGCTGCGACTTTGCAGCGTGGCGCAATGAATTCCGGAGGTGTATTGACTTCACCGAAGCCTACAAATGCCGCTTTTGGGGTGATTTTGCTGTTCTGCATTTTTTCTCCTGATGTTATGTTTTTTTTAGAAGCACAGCCGATTCAAAATGGGCTGTGGCTGGAAACATGTTGAAGGTTGCCGCCTTGACTGGAACGTATGCGCCATTGGCGCAAAGTGTGTTCAGGTCGCGGGCAAGGGTAGTGGGGTTGCAGGAAATGTACGCCACGATGGATGGCTTGAAGTCCAGCAGCGATGTCAGCACTTTGGGCATGCAGCCCGTGCGTGGCGGGTCCAGTATGACCGTGGTCTCCGAACATTTCACGTTGGCAAGGCAGTTTCCAAGGAGTGCCTCTGTATTTCCTGTGCAGAAGCGTGCCTTCAAGCCAAGTTGTTCGTGGTTGTATTTTGAGGCGGCGATTGCCTGCTCGTCGTTTTCAATTACGGCGCGATACTGGAAGGCGCTTCCCATGGCCAGTGAGAATGTGCCCACGCCTGCGTATGCGTCTATGAGCGAGCGGTTTTCATATTCAAGAAGCCAGTTTTTAAGCGTGGAGAAAAGCATGTCCGCCGTGGCTGGATTGACCTGCCAGAAACTGCCAACTGGCACACTGACCTCATTGTCCAGCAGTTTTTCCCTGAACCATTTGAGTTTCGCGGATGCGCGTCCAAGATAGGAGGCAGTCTCGCCCCGTGAGTCTGTCCTTAGTGTGAGGGTGTAGGGATGCCTGCCCCTGGGGTATTTCATTGCCTTTGCCTTCTGTATTTCGGCAGGCAGTCGCTTGTTGATGCTGTCCATTGCCAGTGGGCATTGTTTCAATGGGAAGAAGGTTGCATTGTCCCTTTCGCAGAAGCCATAGCTTAGGCCGGCTGTGCCCTGGAATGGCTCCAGACGCAACTTGTTTCTATAACCGTAGCGTAATGGAGAGGTCTGCATTGCCTCTGGCTCCGGTAAGTCCTGCAACTTGCCTATGCGTTGCATCACGGTTTTGAACTGTGCGCTTTTCTGTTGGCATTCTGCCTCGGAGGTGAGGTGCTGGTAAGCGCAGCCGCCGCAGCGCCCGTAATACGGGCACACTGGCTTGTCACGCAGTGGCGAGGCCGTTTCAAGTGAGCGTATCACGCCTCGGCAGAATGATTTTTTGACCTCGGTGATTTCCACTGTGGCAATATCTCCTGGCGCAGAGAACGGCACAAACAGGATCTCGCCGTCTGTCAGACGCGCCACCCCATCGCCGCCGAACACGGTTTCGAATATCTCCACTCCCTTTATGATGTTTCCTTCATTTTGCATGGTTTTATTTTAATTTGGCTTTTTTCTGACCTTGCATCATGATTGCGGTGAAGAAATCCCCGGCAACTGCGTAGCATCCCACAAAGTCAACATTCATATCAACTTTTATGTTGACAGTCTCTGGCAGGCCCCCTGTGGCAAAAGCAAGTTTCTCGTTGTTGATGCCCAGGGCGTTTATGAAATAGCTTTTGCCATTAGTTGCGAAGGTCAGGCAACATGGCAGTATTTCCTGGGGAAGGCGGATGTTTTTCAATTCCTGCTTATTATGAAGCACGGAAACAACAAGGCCGCCAGTATGCACATTGGAACGTACTTTCATGGAAATGTCCTTGCCTATCTTGTAGAGCACATATCCTTCTTTGCTAAGACTGTATAGCTTCATTCCCAGTCCAAATACGGCCTTCTCCTTGTTCCCCAGGAATAAATACGGCCTGTATTTCGCATGTATCGACTGGCCTGAGTTGTATTCGCTGTTCATGCCAGGCTGGGCTGGCGGCATGAACTCCGTCTTCATGGAAGGGTCGCCCTTGACAAGATAATTCTCCACCACCAGTTGCTTCTCCATGTTCTTCAGCGTGTCAGGCCCGCACAATGCCAATCTTGGATATTTGCTGACGCCGCTCTGGAAATGTATTACGATGAGATTCTGGCCTTTGTGAAGCCTGGCATTGACTTTGTAGTTGTCATAATAGACATCATTGATGCCTTTGCAATTTCCCTTCTCCATGGTGTCAAGTATGCAATTGCCGTTTACATACATGCGCATGTAGAAGTCCGCCCCCGCACCAATAGTGTAGTCTATTTCGGCGGGGGAATAGAGGTATGCATATAGAACTGCGTTGTTGCGTATTCTGGGCTTGGCGAATTCCGTGTTGAACTTAATGAAGCCGTCCTCCAGTGGCATCAGTTTCCAGTGGTTGGTGTGGATTTGCTCCGGGATCATGTCCAGTGGAAAGTCCAGGTCCTCCAGGTCCTGGTTGAATACGAACACGTTCCATTCGCTGGGGAATGGCAGACTTGACGCAATGCCGTTGTTTTCAATTGCAGCAATGCAATCCTTCAGGAAAATCTCGCTACCCTGGTGGAGTTCCAGTATGGGCAGTATGTTTTCAACCTCGCCGCGCAGAGTGCTCTCCACTGGAATGATGCATTCAATTTCACTCCAGTTTTTCTTAAGGTCTATGTGCACGGTTTGCTTTGAATATCCGCACCAGCGCCCCTTCTTGTCCAGGTATTTCAGCTTGAGTATGGCGTCGCCATGGCCCTTTGCCTGGACCCGCAGCATGAAGTCGTCTCCTGACTTTGCCTTCATGCCCTGGTCTGCCTTCAAGGCCAGGCCGCTTTTGGAAATTACCTTGCCCACGTGAAAGCCGTCCTTGCCCGCTTCCACGACTGGCAGGGGCTTGTACTCCTTCCACTCCATAGGCGTCCAGGAGGCAATTTCCAGGGCACAGGCTGCCGAGGCAAGCAACAGAATGAACTGCGTTGTCGCCTTGGCGAGTAGATGAATTGCGGGATTGGAAGCCACCTTATTTTTCTGTCTTGCAGCAGCTGCACTTGCAGCGGCACAGCTTTGACAATAGTGTGTAAACAATGACTGCGGCAATCATTCCATTGATGGCTGTGATGCCGAATTTGAGGAAGTTGGCCACTGCCACGCCAACAGCCCAGGAGATTATCGCCTTGACATTTACGACTGAAGAGGATATTTCCACCTTTGCGAGGTAGTTCTTGCGCTTGAAGAAGAAATAGTCCGCCATGAGGACTGCGCCGATTGGGGGCAGGGTGGTGTTCAGCATGCTGAGCCAGCCGCAGAAGTTGTTGTACAGCCACACCGCGAATATTGTGCCAAGAGCACCGTTGAAAAGCACCATGTACTTCTTGGGCAGGCCAGTGATGTTGGCCAGGCCAAGTCCTGATGTATAGAGGGCGTTGTCGTTGGTGGTCCAGATGTTGAGGCCCAGCACGATGATGCCGGGAACCAGCAGACCCTGGATGACCATGACTTCGGAGATGTCGTTCTTCTGGTAGAACATGCCTCCCACTGCGCCGAGGATGAACATGATGGAGTTGCCGATGAAGAATGCGATTGCGGTGGTGGAGATGGCGGTTCTCTTGTTGTCGGCGAAGCGGACGAAGTCAGGCGTGCATGTGCCGCCCGATATGAAGGAACCCACGCCCATTGCCACTGCCGCTGGCAGTGTGATTGCCATGTCTGCCTTGGGGACATAGTTGCAGAGTGTGTTCCAGGCACCTTCGTTGTCAAGGAACACCTTGAGTGCCGAGAAGCCGCCGCCTAACGCGATTGCCGGCACGGCGACAATGGAGATTATGGCAAGCGCCTTGATGCCAAAATAGGCTGATGATGTGAACGCAATGCCGGAGATGAGCACTGGTATCCATATTGGGCAGTTGATGCCCTTTGCCTTTAGCCATGTCTGGACTGGTATGGCAAACATGGCGACGCCCACGCCGAACCAGCCGACCTGGGTGAAGCCCAGCAGGAAGCTTGGCAGCCAGCTGCCCTTCACGCCGAAGCTGTTGCGGGCAAGAAGGTGCACGGAAAGACCTGTTTCAGAGGCCATCAATGCCAGCAGAGATGTGTAGATGCCAAGGATGATATTGGACAGCAGCACTGCTGAAACGAATTTTCCTAATGTAAGGCCGACGCCCATTTGCTGCCCAGTCCACATCGAGGCGGAGAAGAATGTGAAGCCCAGCATGATGACGAACATGGCCCAGAAGCCTTTCCTGCTTTGTTCTGGAACTTGAGACTGGGCAAAATCATAGTCTTGAGACATTTTGCTTTTTCCTTTTTTGTAGTTGTGTGTTGTATTATTCTAACTTAATGAAAAATCAAAGAGCGTAAGGCTGCATGCGGTTGATCTGGCGCAGTGCGAGTTCCTTCAGTGTGATGCCATCGGGGAAGCGGCTTGCGTCCAGTTCTGGGAAGCGCTGTTCCAGATATTCAAGGAATGTTACGCCAGAAGCCGCCAGGTCCAGAACCTGCTTCCAGTAGTTAAGCACGTCGTTTGCATATTCCCTTATCCAGAAGGCACGGGAGCCTGCATCGTAGATCGTGCAGCGCTCCAGCGGATATGCGGGATCCTCGTACTGGGATTCAATGAATTCTGGCGCCATTTCCGAACCGCCCCTGAGCAAGTCGGTGCCTGTGAGCCGTATGCTCAGCTTGCTATGCAGGTCAGGCACCAGAAAGCATCCTTCCAAAAACACCAGTGTTGTGCTTTCATAGTCAGGGAAGTTCTGCCTGCATTGCGCATCTACGTCCTTGAGTATGTCCAGCGCCTTATAGCCGCCGTATGTGAAGAAGAGTATGCTTTTCAGCGCGACATTTTCGTTCAAAGCGCTTTTAACCAGTTCGCCAAGAGCGTATTTTAGGCTGGTGCCAGTGGCGACCACGTCCCCGATCACCAGTCTGGCATCGGCGGGGAAATATACCTTCCTGTATGCGTTTTCCGTGATGTGCCATTCCTCCGGGTCTGCGGTGTCCCTTGCCCTCTGTGCGGATATGAAGCAGGTGGTGTGGGCTTTCCATCCGAATGCCTCTGAAAGCGCCTCCCTTAGCCCGAAGTTAAGCCCGCCGCGCAATATGTTTATGACGGCGGTGTTGTTCTCCGTCAGCTTGAAATCCCCTGCCTTTAGGATGCCTGCACATGCTTGCTTCAGCAGACTGGTGTAGTCCGTGCCCAGTACTCTTGGGTCATTGCAGATGCTTCTGGTCTGCGGGGAACTTGCAATAATGCAGCGGACGTTGCTTTCCTGTTCCCAGTCATAAAGCCTGATGTCGTCAATTGAATTGAACAGTTTCAACATTGTTAATTGCCCTCTTGGGTTAAGTACTCAATCGGGAACGCTAATTTATCCAATTTCTACAATAATGCAATATGACTTTCCCCAATTATGCGGATGTGCGTTTGGCAAAACTGCCACCCGCCGCTTTTCCCTACGGGCAACTAACGAACCACAGTCCACTGACCACCGTCCACAGTCCACCGTCCACAGTCCACCGTCCACTGACCACTGTCCACTGACCACAGTCCACAGACCACAGTCCACAGTCCACAGACCACAGTCCACAGACCACTGACCACTGGCATTTTATAGCTTGATAATTTCTCCGCTGTCCTCGGACTGTTCGGCAGCGAAGCAGAGGCGCATGGTCTCGAACGCGTCTTCAGCGGACACGTCTGGCGGCAGTCCCTTGTCCACCAGCTCATAGACGCGCAGATTCTGCTTTTTTACGCAGTGGAAATAGTAGTTGTCCTCCTCTGGCGTGAAGGAGATGTTTTCCACAATCTGGTTTTCCAAGCCGCTCTCCACCATGGAGAATTGCCAGCGACGGATTCTCCTGTTGAACACGTCCGATTCTATTACGCCTTTCGTGCCGCAGATGAGGCACGAAAGGCAATGCCCGTCCTGTGCCTGCTGCGCCAGCATTTCCTGAAGTGGGTCCTTATGGTATCTTGAGGCCGAATACATGATGAAATTCAGCGTGGCAATGCCACCTTCGCTGAACTTAATGGAAATCTGGTGGTTGTCCCTGTGGTTGAAATATGGTACCACCTTAGGCGCGGAGAGGGAATACACGGACACGGGGCTTTCCTGACCCGCGAAGTACCAGCGTTGCAAGTCCAGATAGTGGGACAGTTTTTCTGGAATGAGGAAGGAGCCAGGCGAGTTGCTGCGCCAGGTGTTCGCCCTGTGGAATTCGCTGCAGTAATAGCGGATTGCCACATTCACCACGCGGCCAATTAGCCCCGCCTCAATCCATTCCTTCATAATCTGGTACATTCTTGAATAGTGAAGTTCAAAGCCAATCTGAAGGAAGCCATTGCACTTTTGTCTTGTTTCAATCAGTTCCTGCGCTTCTGCAAGGGTGGTGCCCATTGGCTTCTCGCACAGAACTTTCTTCCCTGCAAGCAGGGCGGCCTTCGCCAGCGGCACGTGCGCGTCATTGCTGGCCGCTATGTCCACCATTTGTATGCTGTCGTCGGCCAGTATTTCCTCTAGCGAAAGCGGTGTGATCTTCAATTCTTCGGCACGGGCCTTTCTACGCGCCTCGTCAGGCTCATAGCCATATATTTGTGAAACGAATGGCGATGCCTGGGCCGCCTTAACGTGTGTAGCGCCCATTTGCCCAAGTCCAAGAACTGCAACCTTGATCATTGTTATTTCTCCTTTGGTATTTGTTTATGTTTATGAGGTAATTGCAAAACTATTGGCATTGCAAGGCTTTTCCGCTGGCTAAAGCCAGCGGCTCCGATAGTTCGCTGCTGGCTGCGATAGGTTTGCAATTACCTTTCTAGGCTTTTAGATCCGAAGGTTCCATGGCCGCGTCATCGCTCTCGTAGTAGTATGAGTAGTCAATGCCTTTCATGAATATCTCTCGGTCGTCGATTTTGTCAGTCAGGGCATTGCGCAGCAGTTCCTGCATTTTCGTCCCAGGCGGCACGAACCTCTTTGCCATTGTAAAAACGAAATGATATCTTCTGGCTCATAAATCCTCCATTAATTAATTTAATTGTCTTATAGGCACACTCT